>JAAZJH010000047.1 GCA_012800435.1 Clostridiaceae bacterium
GAGGACGTGTTCTAGGGGGAACACAGCCTTTTCGGGTTCGATGACGCCGCGGAGGTTGGGGACTTTCCAGTAGTCGAGGGCTTTCTTGCCGCAGAGATATTTTCGAAGATAGGTTGCCATGTGACAAATTTAATGGAGTGTTTGACGTTGTTTTACGACATCTTTCCGTCAAGAGCTGCCTTTAGCTGTCTTTTTGTCGGGAAGAGAATGGTACAAAATAGTTCCTGTTTTGTCTTTGTCGGAAACAAGGCGCTACGGAACACCTCGCCTCGAGTTTTTTGGGTAGAAAGTGGCAAAAAACATCTCCCGTATTGTTGGGTAGAGAGTGGCAAGATTGAGGTGATTTCTTGTTTTAATGGGTATTTCTACTTTTAATGGGCATTTCTGCAAAAGATACGTCATCGTGTTTGGAGTGAGCTTTGTCTTAGATGTTGCGATTTCTGTAAAATAGTTTTTTCATGGACAAATTTTCGTGATAAATTAATAAGTTGTCGAAGGTTAAATAATTTTTTATGTAGCAAGTGCAACACCGTGTTAGAATGCTTAATAAGCTAGAAGTAATTTTGCGATTTGGTTTGTAAGAACATAAATGATACTCGGGATGCTTAGTTTGCTGTGTTGGCGTCCGTCAAGAGTACAATGACGAAAAGGAACTGTGTAAATCATAGGCAAGATATGCCTTATGGTACAGGAAATTTGTAACGCGTAGCCTAAAGGATGTAGGTTTGGAGTTGGTCTAGTCGGTGGACGGGGCAATTCTCGCTTTTTTGAATTCTTTTTGAAAGGTGTTGCCTTATATGTTGCGGGAGGTTGTTTTATGAAATTGATTTGTGTTTCAGACGAGCATGAGATCGGTTTGGAGACAGCTCGACTCATTGCTTCTGTTGTACGGCTCAAACCGGAGGCGGTGCTGGGTCTTGCGACGGGGTCCTCACCGATTGGCGCGTATGCAGAGCTTGCCCGCATGTGCGCAGAAGAGAATCTCGATTTCTCAGATGTCCGCACGGTAAATCTTGATGAGTATGTTGGGCTTGATGGCTCTCATCCGCAAAGTTACCGGTATTTCATGCACAAATATCTTTTTGACAAGGTGAATATTGATCCAAAAAACACCTATGTGCCTGATGGTTTTGCAGAGGATCCGGATGAGGAATGCGATTTGTATGATGAACTTTTGGAATCGTTGGGATATGCGGATTTGCAACTATTAGGTATCGGCGTCAATGGCCACATCGGCTTTAATGAACCGGCAGATTTTTTTATCCCGGAGACACATGTAGTAAAGATCGCAGAGAGCACTATCGATGCGAACCAGAGGTTTTTTGATACGCGTGATGAAGTGCCGCGTTATGCAATTACCATTGGCATCAAGGGTATTCTGTGTGCGGAGAGAATTGTTTTAATTGCTTCTGGAAGAAAAAAAGCGGAAGCTTTGAAAGCGGCTTGTTTCGGGCCGGTAACACCGAAAATGCCGGCCTCTATTCTCCAAGTACATCCGAATGTTACAGTTATTGCGGATGATGAAGCTTTTTCTCTCGTGCCGTTTTTTGGTCATGATGAGGAGGCATATTGAAAGTGCTAATATAGGGGCACAAAAGATCACTGCAAGTGTAGACTGTAATCCTAGCAACGTGATGAAAGTTGTTATCTAAAGATTGATTTTGAGTGGTCAGGTGAACTGAAATCTGACTGCGGCTGAGACGTATTGTCGCAGAAAGAAATTTGAGCGGTCAGGTGATTTTAAACTTGACTGCCACGGAAAGATGTAATCGCAAGAACGGTTTTAGACGGTTTAGCGAACCGAAATCTAGCATTTGCTGATGGGTGTCATAGGAGAATGGGTTTTAGGCGGTACGACGAACTGAAATCTAGCTTCTGTTGCTGAGAGGTATTATCGGAGAACGGTTTTAGGCGGTACGACAAACTGAAATTTAGCTACTGTTGCTGAGAGGCATTATCAGAGAATGTATTTTCGGCAGTTCGTCAAACTAAAATCATACCGTAGCTGAGAGGTATTATCGGAGAGTGGATTTTGACCGAGCCGGTGAGTCGCTCAAGTGTTGGTGGGGTCTGTTGACATACCCGGCGCCAGATGCATAACCGATCGGAGAAATATGTGCGCTGCTTGTGCGCTGATGGAGGCCATTTTGAGTACAAAAGCAACCATATTAGTTGTAGATGATGAACCGAATATTGTTCATATTTTGAAGTCGAACCTTGAGCGTAACGGGTACGAGGTGCTCACGGCTTGTGATGGTGAAGAAGCTCTTCAGAAAGCCTATGATGATCGCCCTGATCTGGTGCTTTTGGACTGCATGTTACCTGGTATGGACGGCTTCGATGTTTGTCGAAAAATACGTCATGAGCTCTTGATGCCTATTATTATGGTGACGGCAAAGAGTGAAGAAATTGACAAAGTTCTTGGTTTAGAACTTGGCGCAGATGATTACATCACTAAACCTTTCAGTGTACGAGAAGTTCTGGCGAGGGTGAAGGCACATCTTCGACGTGCTAATTATCAAGATGAGCTTCCGGAGACGGCATCGCTCATTTCCATTGACGGCTTGGTCATCGATCAGAATGCTTATGAGGTGACCGTTAACGGCAAGCCCGTTCATCTAACATTGCGTGAATACGAGCTCGTCCACTACCTTGCTTCGCATGCGGGTCAGGTGTTTACTCGCGAAGATCTTTTAGAAAATGTTTGGGATTTTGATTATTTCGGCGACGTGCGTACGGTCGATGTGACTGTGCGACGTGCGCGAGAGAAAATTGAGCCGAAATCAGGCGAATTTTATTACATCTTGACAAAGCGGGGCGTTGGTTACTATTTCCGACGGCCTGAATAAGATAATCAGCTCGAGATGAGTCCTATTACGGTAGCAGTTCTCGCTTTTCTTGTTACAGCGGCTGTTATAGTGCCGCTGATGTTCTTGATTTCTAAAAAGAAACAGGATAAAAAAAGTCAATATGTGATGCGAACATTTCGGAAAATCGCTAACGAGCGGGCGGAATCTCAGGCGATTTTGTCGTCACTGAAAGTCGGTATTGTTGCCTATGGAAGTGACGATCGTCTCATTGCATCCAATCCGGTTGCGCGCGACGCGCTTGGATCGGTGCCGGATACATTGAATGGTTTTTTAGATCAATTTGGTGAAGATAATGGGATTAAGGCTGCTTTTTTTCTTGAAGGCGGTAAAGCAGCAGGGGAGTTAGAACGCCATGAGCGCATCTACCGTATTGAATTAAACCCGCATGCGTTACGTGCGAAGCCTGACGGGAAATCATTTACCGGTCACATCATTACCGTTCAGGATTTTACAGACATCCAACGCCAAGAAGAACAGCGGAAGGCCTTTGTTGCGAATGTATCGCATGAGCTAAAAACGCCGCTAACGACCATGAAATCGTATTCAGAAACGTTGTTGGATTGGGGTATTGAAGAAAAAAAACGATCCGATATCCGTGAGGATGTTCAGCGCATTTATGATGACTCTCTGCGCATGGAGGACTTGATTGCGGATCTCTTGTTTCTTTCACAGATTGACAGTCGTCGACACGTTGGGAGCGCGTCACTATTCGATCTCAGCGCATGTGCGGAGAGGATTACTCAATCACTGATGCCTCAGGCAAAGGCTAAAACCATTGATATCGCGCTCCATCCGATGTCACGTCGGACCTTTGTTTATGCGGATAAGATGTCGGTAGAACGTATCCTTTCCAACTTAATAGTGAATGCTCTTCACTATACGAAGGAAAACGGAGAAATCAGAATATATGTTGGACGTGTTGTCGATGATGTGTACCTCAAGGTTCAAGATAACGGTATTGGCATTTCTCCCGAGCATCTTGCGAGTATCTTTGAGCGATTTTATCGTGTGGACAAAACGGGATCTCGACGTTTCGGAGGGACAGGTCTGGGACTGCCAATCGCGCGGGAGCTTGCCATTATGCAGCATGGACATATAGAGGTGATGAGCGAACTCGGCAAAGGGAGCGAGTTCACTTTATTTTTGCCAAGTGCTTACCGATTTCTAAGGGAAACGGTTTATCAATTGGCACGCCGCGAGCCGCTCCGAGATGATCTTGAGGCTGCAGCCGCGGATCAGATTCGGGACTGGGTACGCGAAGCGTCCGCTATGGATAATGTGGTTCCTGAAGGAACGTTCGCAGAGAAGAAGGGATCCGGGGGAGTGGCGGTGAAGGAAGTGAACGTGAAAGAAGGGTATTCAGCTGTCGAGATGAAAGAAGAAATCTCAACTGCCGACATGATAGAAGACCTTCTCCCATCATCGAAGAAATCTAAAGAGAAAGACTATATTTACGGAGAGGATCAGAGCGCGAAAAAGGATAAAGAGACACGTGTGAAAAGTGTTGGGAAAGCAGGGCGCTTTTCATCGACCTCAGGCGGACCGTCGCGCGATTTATCGTATGTCCTTGAAATTATCTACGAAAAAGTTAAGAATAGTGACGGCCCCGAAGATGATTCGTCATGGGGAATTAATGCGTAACACGCAAAGCAGGGAGTTTTTTTGTGCCAAGTTATTTTGTTGAAGGGGGACACCGTTTAAGCGGAAAAGTGGCCATCGGCGGTTCTAAGAACGCCTCACTAGCCGTACTATCTGCTGCGATGGTTTTAGACGGTCCTTGCATTGTTGATAATTTGCCTCAAATTCAGGATATGGAGACAATGCTGGAGATTTTTCAAGAAATCGGCGCTACGGTGGAACGTCTTGGACCGGGCCGTGTTCGGCTTGATGCTCGTACAATTTCATCTCACGAGGCACTTTCTGATAACATCAGACGGCTTCGCGGATCGTACTATCTCATGGGAGCGCTGTTGAGCCGCTTTAGTAAAGTGGCTCTCCGCATGCCGGGCGGATGCGATTTCGGATCTCGCCCCATCGACCTTCACTTGAAGGGTTTTCAGACGCTCGGTGCTCATACCGATATTCGGCACGGCATCGTTTTTTGTGAAGCGGATGAGCTGACAGGAGGCGGAATTTTCTTAGACACTGTCAGCGTCGGCGCTACGGTGAATATTATGCTGGCTGCCGTAAAGGCGAACGGCAAAACCGTTATCGACAATGCAGCGCGCGAGCCGCATATTGTTGATGTTGCGAACTTTCTGAACGCGATGGGAGCGGACATTCGAGGAGCGGGAACGGATGTGATCCGGATCAACGGGCGTCCGTACCTTCCAGGTGACCGCGAGTATACGGTCATCCCCGATCAAATTGAAGCGGGCACGTACATGTTGCTTGCGCCGCTAACCGGTGGCGATATAGAGGTCACGGGTGTCATTCCCAAGCACATGGAGCCGTTAACGGCAAAACTTGAAGAGATGGGCGTGGCTGTTGAAGAAGGTGAAGAACACATTCGCGTCTATATGGCGGAGGGATCACGCCTTTCTGCCACAAGTTTCCGGACTATGCCTTATCCCGGCTTCCCGACTGACCTTCAGCCTCAAACGACGGTTGTGCTTTGCATGGCTGAAGGAACGGGGCGTATGATCGAAAATGTCTGGGAAAATCGTTTCCAGTACATTGATTCTTTGCGCATGATGGGTGCCAACATTATTATGTCCGGTCGCTTAGCGGTCGTACAGGGCGGATCGCCGCTTACGGGCTCTCATGTCGATGCGCGCGATCTTCGTGCAGGAGCGGCGCTGGTCATGGCGGGGCTTGCGGCATCGGGCGTAACGGAAGTTTATAATGTTGATCGCATTGAGCGCGGCTATGAGTTTTTCATCGATAAATTGAGGGGTCTCGGCGCCCATATCCGGCGTTCACCTGATCTGTAACGGAGGGTGCCGTGCTGTCTTTCTCGCTTCGTTCAGGATCATCAGGTAATTCGACGTATGTAGGTACGTCGTCTGCGCGTCTGCTCATAGACTGCGGATTGAATGGCCGTCAGCTCGCGCGCGCTTTGAGCGTTTATGATCTTGATCCTGCTGAACTTGATGCGATCCTTTTGACACATGAGCATGTAGACCATTGTTCAGGTGTCGGCGTCGCAATGCGGCGCTATAATCTACCTCTTTATCTTACGGAAAAAACATATCTCGCCGCCCGGTCTTCCCTTGGCAAAATTGATGAATCGCTTGTCCATTTGATCACTCCGGAAACCCCTTTTGCTGTTCGAGACACTGAGATACTGCCTTTTTCAACGCCGCATGATGCGGTCGATTCCGTAGGTTTCCGCGTGCTCGACAGCTCAGGTGACATAGGTGTTTGTACAGATCTTGGTTATTTTTCAAGAGACGTTCGCACAGCATTGTGTGGTTGTCGGGTCGTATTTCTTGAATCGAATTATGATGTCGATATGTTGAAAACCGGACCTTATCCGCGTTTTCTCAAACAGCGTATCGCGGGACGCAGAGGACATCTCTCTAATGAGGAGGCTGGTGAAGCTGCGGTATGGCTTGTCCGTTATGGAACAGAGGCGCTGTCGCTGTCTCATCTTTCGGAAAACAATAATAATCCCGGGCGAGCAATGGTGACGGTGAGAGAAGCACTTCTCAAGAACGGTATCCGCGCAGGACAAGATTGTCTCCTTCAAACCTCGCCGAGGTACAAGTGTTCGCCCATTTTTGAAAGCGCATCGCTGCAGATCGAGACCGAGGGATCGTCTAACATTTCGACAAAACGCGCCGAATCAAATCGGCTGGACTTGCGAGGATGTCATGATGTCAAGAGATAGTGATCGCTGGCTAATTGTCGGTCTGGGCAACCCCGGCGCTCGATATGAAGATACATGGCATAACATGGGGCGGATAGCTGTCTCCGTTTTTGCGGAACGCCACGGGCTGTTGCTCAGCAAGCGTCGTTTTCAAGGGATCACGGCGGAGGGTCGGATCGCTGGTAAGCGCGTGTTGCTGCTCCAGCCTGAAACTTTTATGAATCTTTCGGGAAATAGTGTCGCCTCTGCCATGGCATATTACGACATCGCGCCGACGAGACTTATTGTTCTTTACGATGACTTTGATCTTCCTTTAGGTTATCTCCGTATTCGAAATCAAGGCGGTGCAGGCAGCCATAACGGTATGAAATCAATCCTCAATCATGTGCGAGATCAACATTTCTTCCGTGTCCGTATCGGCATCGGACCGGTGCGCGGTAACGATAATGTTGTCTTTGTGCTTTCCCGTTTCCCAAAAGAGGAAAAAGAGATCGTGTCTGAGACCTTAAGCGATGCGGTCGACGCGGTAGAGCTTTTACTGACAGATAACGCTCAGCGCGCCATGGAACGTTTCAATCGAAAAAGTCCCCCGCAACTTCAACATAAGGAGCCGGAGAGTGATTGACGGGAACGGCGACGAGTTTGCTTGGCCAGTTTGGTGGAACGCGGCGGCACGATTTCTGGAGTCAGCAGAGGGGCGCCGTGTGGCGCGTATCTCCGACACAGATCGCGCTCTTAACATAACATCACTGCCTGATACGGCGAAATCTTTTCTTGTCGCTGCTTTGATGGAACGTCGCAAGCGACGCGCTGTTATTTTTGTACCGGATGAAGCTCGCGCTCGTACGATGGCACTTGAATTAGCCTGCTTCGTTGATAAAAAAGAGATATTGACCTTTCACGCACGGGATTACGTGCTTTATGACGCGCATGCCGTCAGTCGCGATCAGGAACTTCAGTCGTCATCAACATTGACGCGTATTCTCTTTGACGATTACCGTGTGCTTCTAATCACGGCTGACGCATCAAAACAGCGACTGATGAATCCCGACCGTTTTGGTGATCATGCGATACGCTTAACAAGAGGGGAAAAGGTCGATACAGATCAGTTGGAAAAAGCGCTTACATTCTGTGGATACGAGCGCGTACCGCAAATAGAGTGTCCCGGCCATTTTGCTCGACGCGGAGATATTGTCGATATTTGGCCTTCAGGTGTGGAAAGCGGCTCAGATGAGTCGAGCGCGGTCCGCCTTTCCTTTTTCGATGTCATCTTGGATGAGGTGAAATCGCTCGATCCTGAAACACAGCGATCGATTGAAGCGCTAAACGAAGTTGTGATTCCGCCTGCACGCCTATTTCTGCTCAAGGAAGATGAACGGAAAATAGTCGCCTCTGCATTGGACAATGCGATGTCGGACGCTATAGGTCACGCGCGAAAAGCAGGCGCATCCCGTGATGTCATAGAGAAAATTCGACGAACGGGCACTCGAGATGCCGAACGTTTTCGCGAAATATTTTCTTTTCCTTCACTTGATCGTTGGCTGCCGCTTTTTCTTGCCGATGTTTACACCGTGTTAGATTACATTCCGAAATCAAGTCGTCCGCTCTTTTTTCTCGATGAACCGCTCCTTTTTTCTAAAAGACTTCATGCGGCGCACGAGGGATTTCTTTCAAGGCTTACCCGCTACGTCGAGACGGGCGACGCGTACGCGCTTTCTGAAGCGTGTGAATTAGAACCGGAAGATGTTTTTCGTAGGCTGGATCAGCTTTCCGGCAGGGCGAAACGGAGCGGACAGGATACGCCTGACAAGGTGATTTACGAGTCGGATCAGATCCCTAGCAGGGCACAGGAGATCGGATGGGAGTCGTCGGAAAAGAAGCTAAACGAACCGAATCAGCATCTTTCTCTGATCGCTTTTGTCGGCATGGCACGTTCCGGTAATGGAATCCCCGGCGCCGAGCACGTGGCGATTCACGCTCGAGCGGCGGATCGTTATCGAACTGATCCCGCCAGGCTTGTTGACGATTTAAAACGTTTGTTTTCAAAAGGGGGCGAAGCGCTCCTTTTTGCGGGCGATGACGCGCGCGCGGAACGCCTCTCCGCTTTTCTGGCTGAACACGGTCTTCCTGCTGCACCTGTGCTTACCGACGATTATCCTCGGGGATTTGCAGTCGATCATACCTCAGTGCTTATTCTCGGCTCTGAAGATTTGTTCGGTACCCGAAAGATTCGCGGTGCTAAACGCAAACCTTCCAGTCGCCGGACTTTTTTCAAAGATCTCGAAGCTGGCGCATTGGTGGTGCATGAAGATCATGGCGTTGGGCGATATGAAGGCACGAAGACAATCATAACGAGTGACGGTGCGCGCGATTATCTGACCATTGCCTATCAGGATGCCTTGCTGCACATGCCGGTGGATCGTATTGACCTCATTTCTCCTTATATTCCTGCCGGCGGCGGGCGACCCCGTCTTTCAAAAATGGGCGGTAACGAGTGGCATCGCCAAAAGGAGCGTGCCCGCACGTCCATTCGAAAACTTGTGACCGATATTGTCGCCTTGTACGCCCAAAGGCGAAAAGAGAAAGGGCATGTTTATCGTCCGGATACGTTATGGCAGCAAGAGTTTGAAGATGCCTTTCCCTACGAAGAGACTGACGACCAGCAGCGCGTGATCGCTGAGATTAAAGCTGACATGGAAAGCGAAAAAATTATGGATCGGCTGGTGTGCGGCGATGTGGGCTTCGGAAAAACGGAGATTGCATTCCGCGCCATGTTTAAGTGTGTGATGGAGGGCAAACAGGCCGCAATGCTCGCTCCAACGACTATTCTCGTACAGCAGCATTATGAGAATCTGACGAACCGTATCGCGCCTTTTCCTATTCGCGCTCGCTCATTATCGCGTTTTTCTCCGGAATCGGAGCAAAAACGTACCGTCAAAGAGTTGGAGACCGGTACGCTTGACATCGTGATCGGAACACATCGCATGCTATCTAAAGACGTGCGCTTTCATGATCTCGGCCTGCTCGTTATCGACGAAGAACAGCGTTTCGGTGTAGATCACAAGGAAATGATCAAAGCGCTCTCGCCGTCGGTCGAAGTGCTGACGCTCTCAGCGACGCCCATTCCACGGACGTTGCACCTCTCGCTTTCAGGCATCCATGATATATCGATTCTGGAAGAAGGACCGGAGGATCGTCTGCCTATTCAAACGACGGTGATCGAGTATGACGAAGAACTCGTTATCGACGCGATCGCACGAGAACAAGCGCGGCGCGGACAAGTCTTTTATGTTCACAACAATACTCACACGATTGATCGCTGTGCTCGCGAGCTATCGGAAAAAATGCCGGGCGTTCGTTTTGGCGTCGCGCATGGTCGTATGAGTGAGAAGAATCTGGAAACTGTGATCAACGCTTTCTTAAACGGTGAGTTTGACGTTCTGGTCTGTACGACGATCATAGAATCGGGGATCGATATGCCGCGCGTGAACACTTTAATTGTTGAAGACGCGGATCGCTTCGGTTTGGCGCAACTCTATCAGCTCAGAGGACGTGTCGGACGATCAGGACGGCAGGCTTATGCGCTGATTACTTACAGGCCGGAGCGCGTGATCGGGGAGGAAGCGGAAGCGCGACTGGCTGCTATCCGCGATTACACTGAACTTGGATCAGGTTTTAAAATTGCGCTTCGCGATCTTGAAGTCCGCGGAGCGGGAAATCTACTCGGCGCCGAACAAAGCGGCCATTTAGATGCCATCGGATATGATCTATACAGCAAAATGCTGGAAGAAGAAGTTGTTCATGTTACCGGTGAAGAAAAGCCGCTGCTGCGTTCAGCCACGGTGATTGATCTTGTGACGGATGCGACGCTTCCTTTGGCGTATATCCAAGAGGGAGAAGACCGTCTTGAAATGTACCGCAGAGTCGCGGCGATAAAGACCATCGATGATTATCGAGATGTCTATGACGAGCTACTCGACCGCTATGGCAACGTGCCGGATGAGGCGGAGGCTCTGCTTGACATTTCTTATCTTAGAGCCTTCGGTGAGCGCGTCGGATTCTCGAGGATCCGAACGGAAGGACAAGATGTTGAAATGATTCTGGATGAAGAGATACCGGTGTCGATGGAGATCGTTTCACGGCTTATCGCTGTGGCCGGCGAGCGCGATCAAGTGACTTTTATGGCCGGATATCGCCCGAAAGTCGTCATGGCAGGCGCCGCCGACAAGCCTAAAAAAGTACCCTCGCGCCTTCGTGACCTGTTTGCCGCGGCGGAGCGCATGGGTAGAGAGCGCTGAAACTATTCACTACCTCCAGCTAGTAAATAATACTATTTAGTTCCGGAACAAACGGAGTCGGAATGACATTGTGTAGTCTGATATTTGGGATTAAAATATAGAATATAATATAAATAGATAATTTGGGAATGCGAAAGAATTCAATTCTACGAGCGCGAACGTCAAGGAACTTTGCATGAGTACTTCGCACTTGGACGATATTTTCATAACACAACGTTTAAAGGACAGACTTTCCGAAATCGGCGGTCGCCCGATTACAACTGTGATTGCTCCGATGGGATATGGAAAAACGACTGCCATAAAATGGTGGTCAACACGCAGAACGAAAAGAAATCAATCTTCCCTTTTTTTTAAGCAGATCATCATGACGGATTCCGTTACGGATTTTTGGGTAGGCTTTTGCAAAATGTTCAGGGGATTTCCCAACCTTTATGAGCAATTGATGACACTTCCTTATCCGAGAGATGTTCAGACGCTTTCTATGTGTTCAGAGATTTTGGAAGAAGCTTTTTCGAAACACAAAAATGACATCTATTTTGTTATCGACGACCTCCATATCCTACCCTCAAAGGTGATAACGCAATTCATACTGTTTTTCTCAAGGAATCTGCCGAGCAATATTCATATCGTCCTCCTATCGCGGAATCAAATATTCAACGAAGAGGAAAAAATGAGGCTCGGGAACATGCTTGGAGAGATTTCCGCTTATGATTTGAGATTAAACACGAAGGAAGTGTACGACTATGCGAAGCGGTGTGAAATCAAGGCATCGGCACAAGAGCTCGATGAACTGGCGACCTTAAGTGAGGGCTGGTTTTCCATCATATACTTGAATTTTAAATCGTATCAATTAAACGGGAAATGGCTTTCCAGCACAACCGATATTTTCAGCTTGATCAACGAAGTATTATTAGAACCTTTGAGTGAAGATGAAAGGGAGTTTTTAATCTTAATAGGAATATGTAACGAGTTTACCAAAGAGCAAGCGGCTTTTCTGTGGGCAGGAAGCAGCATGTCCGGAGACAGTGAGGAACTTCTAGATTCTCTTTCCAAAAACAATGCCTTTATTACAAGAACCGATAACCTGTATCGCTTCCATCATATGCTTCAGCAGTGTACGCAATACCATTTCGCCCAAAAACCGCTTAGTTATCAGAAAAAGAGCTACACACGCTTAGGCGATTGGTTCATGAATGAGGAGCGTTACATTTCCGCTTACTATTCTTACGCAAAGGTAGAGAATTTTGAAAGGATTTTATCCTGCCTTGAGCAAGATAGAGCAAAAAGCCTTAACTCTGAACATGCGAAAGATTTTTTCTCGTGGATAGGTAATTGCCCGGAAGAAATACTCTTGCAAAATCCTTATGCCTTGACGGCATGTATGGTAAAGATGTTTGCTTTCAATAATATTGCAGAACTCAAGCGCCTAAAATCGCTTCTTTTGAAATCGCTCGAAATGAATAAGACGCTTTCGAACGAAGAAAAGAACAATCTTTTGGGTGATGCGGAGATATCAGAGAGTTTTACCGCCTACAACAATATATCCGCTATGAGTGCATATCATAGAAGGGCATGTAAACTTCTCGGGAGAGCCACACACAGCATAGATCAAAAGGGCGCGTGGACATTTTCAGCGCCCTCTATTTTAATGATGTACCACAGGGCTGTCGGCTTTGCCGATGCCGAGAACGAAGAGATGAAAGAATGCATGCCGTACTATTATCAAGTTTCAAATGGACATGGCAACGGTTCGGAGTATGTGTTTGCAGCAGAGCTCTATTATGAGCGCGGAGAATTTATTGATGCCGATATTTCAAACAAGGTGGCGATGTCGGCGGCCAAAAGAAAAAATCAATTCA
>JAAZJH010000048.1 GCA_012800435.1 Clostridiaceae bacterium
CGGTGGCAAGACCGGTCATCACGGCAAAATACTGCGAAGCGTTGCCGGAGTATCCTTGCCGTTCGACTTCTTCACGGAAGATGAAATCGGCGTCGCGGAGCAACTCGAGTTTCTCTTCGGTTATTTCGCCGATACAGCGGATGGCAAGTCCCGGGCCTGGGAAAGGTTGGCGCTCCGTCAATTCAGCCGGCAAGCCGAGGGCGCGACCGAGTATACGCACTTCGTCTTTGAAAAGGTAACGGAGCGGCTCGATGAGCGCTTTGAAGCCCATATCTTTCGGAAGTCCACCCACATTGTGGTGGCTCTTGACAACGACATCGCCGTCGCCGGATTCAATGACGTCGGGATAAATCGTACCCTGCACAAGAAAAGGCGCATCGCCAAGTTTTTTTGCTTCTTCTTCAAAAATCCTGATGAACAGCTCGCCGATGATTTTGCGCTTCCTTTCAGGATCAACGACTCCCTCGAGCGCTTCGAGATAGCGTTTTCTCGCGTCAACGAAGACGAGGGGCATATGAAAGCGATGACCAAAAACATCACGGATCATGGCGGGCTCTTCTTTTCGCATGAAACCGTGATCGACGAAGATGCAGGTGAGCTGCTCGCCGATCGCCTTATGGACAAGCATGGCAGCGACCGAAGAATCTACACCGCCGGAAAGCCCGCAGACGACTTTTTGACCGTCAGCTTTGTCGCGTATTTTGGCGATTGCTTGCTCAATGAACGCGTCAACGGTCCAGTCGGGACTGCAGCCGCATGTCATTGTAAGGAACGCGTACAATGCTTCGCGTGATTCATCATCGAATTCACAGAGAGCAAACACCGGCACGTTAACGTGTTTGGCAATGGCTTCTTTGATCGTCTCAAGGGAATCATCGACTGATGAAGTATCAGGAGAAGGAACGTCCTTTGCCAACACTGTCAACGTGCTATCGCTTGCTTTTGCAACTTCTTTCGTTGTTCTCTCACGACCAGTGCGAGTAAATGTACAAAAATTGCTTGAATCGCTTGCTTTTGCAGCTTCTTTCGTTGCTCCCTCTTCAAACGCGTTCCTAAGGGTGTTTGCGCAATCATTGTCTTCTTGGCCTGTCGGCCTTCCCGTCACAATTATCCCGCGAAGCGTGTCGGGAAAATCGCTTATCTCAAAGAATCGTTTCGTTGTCATCCGTTCGCTGTAAATGTTCCAGTCGCGAACAGCATGGGTGACTTCGCGTGCCGTATCGCCTCCGGTGTCAATGATATAGATCGTATCAAAATGATCGCGCATCCTTTTCTCTCCCGATATTTCCTCTATTTCCCTTAACGGAGCTTAAGCTCTCTCGCCACTTTATAGGTAAAAAGGCGCCTTTTATCGTTTTCTTTCATTGCTCTAGCCTCTCAAGGCACTTAGAACTCAATCCCTTTTCTTGCCATCAAACCGGACGTTTCGTAAGGGTGTTTGCGCATGGTGATTTCCGACGCATAATCGGCAACATCGATGAGGGCTTGGGATGGATTTCTCCCGGTGAGCACAACTTCCAGATGCGGAGGTTTCGTCTTTAAAAAATGCAGGACATCTTGCTCGTTCAGCATATTTAGTTCAAGGACTCCCACGATTTCATCAAAGATAACGAGATCGACTCCATGCTGAGAAGCGTTTACTGCTTGTTGAAACAGAGATTCGATGTTGCGTCGCGTTTCTTCCTTCTCTTCGTCACTCATCTGAAAGACAAATTTATTAACGGGCTGACCGGATAAAACATTTACACCGATCGTGCGAAGTGAGGAAAGTTCACCGGAAGTGCCGGGCTTTAGAAATGTCGCAAAAATCACTCGAAACTGACGGCCACGGGCACGCGTTGCAAGACCGATGCTGGCCGTTGTTTTGCCTTTTCCGTCACCGTAATAAAGATGGATAAGTCCTCGTTTTTCCTTCGGGTGCTTTTGGTCGACAGTTTCTTTCTTCTCGGTCATGTCTCGTCTCCTCTAAAAAGAACGTGTTAATAGCTGCAAACTTACATTTCTCATCCCAATCGATAATCAGCTGTAAATATGCTCTATCGTATTTTATTATAGCTCACGAGCTCGGCGTCTTTGAATGAAATAGGCCAACACAAAGAAGAAAGCAGACATTATGAAAATGAGCGGCAAGGAGAACAGCGTGTTGAAACCTCCAAGTTGCGCGAGCGCCCAACCTTGAGGGGTGTATTGACCGACGTATCGGATCCAGAAACTCGGCAGACGAATGAATGAGCCGCCTGCCATCATGGAGCAGAAAAGGAGCAAAGAGGCAGGGACAAAGCGGTCGTCGCGGCCAAAAGAAGCAAAAAGCTGGCCGATCGCGAGTAACAGGATGTACATCGCGATCATGACGGGAAAATAGTCAGGAGGTCGTTTTGCCTCCGGCATCAGGAGTCCGGTAAGGCCGACCAGAAGGAATAGTTCCATCAGTCCCGCGATCAACAAGGTAATGATCGAAGCGATGTAATCGCGTCGAAAGCCTCCGGGAAGCGCCGCCATACGAACCGTTGTAGCGCGCGATGTCGTCATCATGCGACCAAGCAGCGCGAAAATGGAAAGAAACATGACGTCAATCGCAAGATCGGGAACCTGTACCAGTCTCATGGACTGTGCCTCCGGATAATTGTGGATCTCAACTTTGACATCTCTGCCGGCATCACGTTCTTCTAATGTCGCTTGTTCCAGACGACGCATCATCGTCTGATAATCCGTCGAGGACTGAGTTGCCTCTTCCCGCGAAACAAGGTCTTCCACCAAAGCATTCTTAATCGACACCACGAGCGACGCCGTCATGAAATGCTCGCGCACCATGTCGGCGGCAAATGATCGCGAACCGGGAACAAACTCGCATGTCAACGCGTTTTCTCGTGACATTTCGCCTTTTTTCAGGTCGCCGTATCTTTTCGGAATGATGACAAGGCCGTCTATTTCGTCCCGCATCAGCATGCGTCGACCTTCACGTTCATCGACTTCAACCCAGTCCATAATCTCAGAGACCATCACATTGATCAGCTGAGCGCTTGCGGCGTTATTCGCAGAGTCGGCATAGGCGCCTTTCACTCGCGAAAAATCGTTGTCCTTTACGGTTGATCCGGCGAGCAAGGAGAGCAAGATAGGCGTCACAAGGCAAAACAGCAGCACTTTGGGATGCGCGACAAGAAGCCGAAGTTTAAGGCGGATCATTGTCAAGATATTTTTCATGCCGTGCCGCCCTTCGTTTGTCGCCTGCGAATACGCAGACTCCGTACACCTTCAGCGATGGACACCGTCAATAACCCCATAATGAGCGGTCGCAACACGGATGACCATGTGCCGGATGACGTCCGGACAGACTGCAACGCTGCGGTGACAGCGCGCATGACGGGATAAACGGGCGACCACTCGGCGATTCTCCAGAGCCAGCGCGGGAAGAGCGTCGTCGGATAAAGCACTCCGCCTAAGATTAGGACGACCATAAAAACCAGCCATCCAGCTTGGATCAGTGTGACCGGATCGGCCTTCACGCGCCCCAATGCGTATAGGACGAACACTTGTCCCATTGCGAGGAAGAAAAGCGGCCATATAACAGAAGAAGCAGAAGGAATGAAGCCGCTCTTTTCTAAGACCAAAAGCACCGGCACCACCAGCATGCACCACCAAATGATTGCCACTATGAATCGTGCCAAGGCAGGTGCCGTTCTGCCCGAGGCAAGGAAGAGGCGCTCCTCAAATGATGTATGTGCCGTCTTTATGGTGGCAGAAAGCACACCGAAGGCAGGAATCATGGCAAGGACAATCAGCACACCGGCAATAGAATGAATAACGACGTCGTATCCTTTGACTTGAGTTGTTCTCGCGAACTGGAAGCGCCCGACAAATTCAAACGCTGTACGCAATGCGTATTGAGTTGTCTGATCCCAGCCTTTATCGTCGTCACCGGTTATCTCGGCGTAAAGCTTCTGGTAGCCGTAAAGACCGCTATAAAGTTCGCGTCCAGCGTTTTCAAATCGCCGGATCAAATCACCGATTTTGGCCGCTTCATCAGGTGTGCGTGGATTCAGCCAGATCTCAATGGGTTGCATCGCCGATCCAGTTCGCGCTTCTTCGAAAAAACCGGACGGCAAGAAAAAGACGAGAACAATTTCATCGCTTTCGAGACGAGTTAATGCTGTTTTCAGGGAGTCTTCGTGCACATTTTTGACATATGGAACGGTAAGAAAATGCTCGCGCGCTAATTTGCCGAGGATCGAATGATCCTCATCGACAATCGACATTGAGACGATCGCCATCGGCGATGACTCTTCGTTCGATTTCTGTCGTGCCTCTTTTAAAGCGGAAAGAAAAAGAAATGCAGCACCGGCAATGACAAAAATAACGAGCAAAAAGATCAACATCAGGCGGCCGGAAAGCTTGAACTCGCGGCGACAGAGCGCGCCAAATGTGACGAGACGCCTACGCATCTTATACAGCCCGGTTTTGCTTTTACGGATCATGCTGCCGACTCCAGACGCGTCGCCTACGGTGTCGCTCCGGCGCTTTCATCCGAGAGGACGCTCTTTTGCATCGGCATGTCGTCAGACCGGACGGCACAATTTGTTCTCGCGCTTTCGTCCGAGAGAACGCTATGATGTAGCGCTCTTGCCGCCCCCGACGAGGAGGGGCAGCGGTTGATATTTTCGTCCAACAGAGCACCGTTTTTCAAAAGTAAAACACGATCGCACAGATTGTGGATGAGTGTTGCTTCATGGCTTGCAACTAAGATAACTTGCCCGCGCGCACGGCACGCTTTCAGCCTCTCCACCATCATGTCTCTGCTGGCATCGTCGGCACCCGCGAACGGCTCGTCGAGCAGCAAGATCGGCGGATCTCCCAAAAGTCCGACGAGCAAGCTGCACCGGCGTGCCATTCCGCCGGAACATTCGTTAATTTTTTTCGAAAGAAAAGAGTTGATAAGCGGATCCTGCTCAGCGATCGATACCCAACGCTTCCGCTCGTTCTTCGGAAATCCGCGCGTCGCCGCCCAAAAAAGCAGCGTTTCACGCACCGTGAACCGCTCGTCCAGCGCCAACTCCTGCGGAACGTAACCTATCAGCGATGACCAGCGCATACGGTTATTTTGTGTCTCCGAAGCAAAGCGAACCTCTCCTTCATCGGCCGGCACAATGCCGGCAATGATTTTCAGGAGGGTGCTTTTTCCTGATCCGTTTTCGCCTTTGAATCCAAAGATTGTTCCACGTGGCTGTACAAACGAAATATTTGAGAAAACGGGGTGTGCGCCCCAGCTTTTGCCGAGGCGCTCCACCACAAGATAATTATTATGAGGCAAGATACATGCGTCCTTCTATGCCTGCTTTTGCAATGCAGACTTCACGTTCTCCTAATCCGAATACGGGAAAAGCGCTTCCATATCGATGCCGAGTTCGTTTAGGGCCTCTTGGAGATTTTCCATCACCGACGGGTCTAAGAACAGCTCTTCGAGTTCGTATACGTCCTCAACATAAACGCCGTCCTTCGGAAGAGATCTTTTGCCGACATTGATATCGGAGGCGGCAGGAATGTGCGTTTCCGTTTGCAGTTCAATCTCAGCATTGAAGCCTTCGAAGTCGCCTTTGATCCTTATATTTAAGACTTGATAGGGCTTTCCGCCTTTTTCCGCAACGGAGCCTTGTATTGTCGTCGCGACGTCGCTGAAGTCATCTGTTGGCGCTGTAATTTCAATCTCGCCTTCAAAGAGGAGCATCGTGTCTTTCCATGAAAAAGACAGATCTTCGAATATAACCGTCAGAATCTCTTCCGTGTCTCCGAAGCTTTGAACATAGAACGTGAGTTCACCTGTTTTGGCTTTATCGCTCGTTTCCTCATAGGTGCTGACAATATCAACACCGTTATATCCTTCTTCAACAACGGCGGAGAAGCGGCAGGCATGACGATCTCCTTCTCGAACGTGCATCCAAGACATCGACGCGCCTTCAATCTCGTCTTCGCCTTCTCCTTGATAAGCTGAGAGCGACCAGCCGCAGGGCTGATTTTTCCCGTTGACATATAAAATACGGCGCACGCCGCCTTCGAAATCTTCGCGTTCTTCTTCAATTTTCTCGATGGCATCATCAATGATTCCATCGATGTCCAGACCAACGCCGCTTTCCATCGCAACCACGGATTCGATCAGCGCTTTGATGTCGTTATTTTTCTTGCTGTACTGGAGCAAATCTTTCATGAAGTCAATCAATTTATCGGGTTTCAGCTCCACGGTATACTGATCAAACTTCTCTGTGATGCCTTCAACAGTGACCGATTTGCCTTTTTCGAGCACGGGCTTGTCTGCATATTTGAAGAAAATATCGAGAACATCGTTGATGATCTTGTCCATGTTTTCGCCGGTAAACGGCTCCATCGTCTCTTTCACTTTTCCCATCGCGCCGGACGACATGCCGAAATCGAGATCCATTTCGTATTCGATATCTTCATAGGACATGAGGAGCGGACGGTCGATAATGTCGGGAATTTCGATGACAAGGTGTTCATCAACATTGTAAACGGTCATTGACAGTGCATCGGACGGATTCCCTTTAACACCAAGGCCGACGGTGGTTTCAAAAAGAAGATCATCCGTGCTTGAATCGGTGGCTCCTTCGACATGCAGGCGTAAATTCGAGATTGTCTCAAGGATCATCGAGAAGCTCGGTCCAAATATATCCATGTCCGGGATATCGAGATTTAAACTGATATCGGAAATGAAGCCCGTTTTATCCGCTTTGGAGAAGTAGTCCATGGCCTCCTTGAACGGAAAGAGTGCTTCACCCTCAGAAATGGTGAATACTTCACGCTCTGCTTTCTCCCATTTTTTCTTCGTAGAACCAAATAGGCCCGTTCCAAAGACGAGGAAAAGAACGATCGCAGCAACGACAACAACGGCCACCGCCGGAATAATCCAGCGTGTTTTTTTCTTTGGAGGCTTCGGCGGTTCCCCATAAGGAGCGCCGGGATAGCTTGGCTGCTGCGAGGCCGTCGCTGCATATGACGGCTGCGCTTGAGGGCCGCCATAGGGCGGCTGTCCAGTATACGCCTGTTCCGGCTGCTGCGCAGGCGCGCTTCCATACGGTTGTCCCGGATAGGCGGTCGGTTGTGCCGGAGCGCCTGCGTAAGGCTGATAGGGCGGCGGTGTCACATAAGGTTGTGGTGATTCCGGTTCGGTATATCTCGTACCGCAAGTAGTGCAGAAAATCGCGCCATCCGGAAGAGGGGCACCACATGATGAGCATTTTCTCATGGTCTTTTCTCCTGACTGTGTAATAGGATGCCTTTTTCGCAAGGAAAAAGGCGGCATGAAATAATTATAACACTCAGGCCTGTCAAAAAAACCATCAGCGCTCCACTCTTTACCCATGAAGAGGAGTGCTGATGGCGAAACCTTTTGAGGTCGTGTTAATCATTGGTCGTCCACTTATTCATCGACGACTCTGTTTTATCTGTCATTGAAGATCAGATGAGCGGTTCGTATATTTTCCACGAAAGCGCGAGCTCCTCGTGCTTTCGTCATCTTTATGTTTCTTCTGTCGCTACGATATTCCTTTTAAAGAAACCACATCATGAACAGCCCGTCGTTTCGCCGCAGTCTAGGCACACTTTGCACGTTCCGTTGAGAACGAGACGTGTGCTGGAACAATTCGAGCAGATAGATCCGTCGTAGAGACGCTCACCGATCTCTTGAGTATCTGTTGCGCCTTTTGTGATGAGATCCGCCATGCTGATCTGCCGCTTGACGACCGGTTTAATGACCCCGTTTTCCACCTTTGGCCGGACTTGCACGCGAGAATAATCTCCGCCCTCAATGTCGAGGACTTTGCTGATGAGGTCCGAAACAGAGGAACAGTATTTGATGTACGGATGCCGCTGAACAAACCCGTACGGCTCAAATTTCTGACCGCGCAACATTTTCGAGATCGCTGCAGGCTTGATGCCATACTGCAACATAACGGAAATCGTCTTTGACAGCGAGTTGAGAAGTCCTGTGATCAGTGTGCCCTCGCGGTCGGTCGTCATGAAGAGTTCTTGGATTTCGTTGTTCTCATCGCGGTTCACCGTTATGTAAACTTTAACGTCCTCGATTTGCGCCGGATGGGTAACGCCCATGCGAATACCTTGCGGCTTCATACGAGCGCGAATATAGTCGGCGCGTTCCAAGTCCTCTTTACATTCTGCAAGTTTGTTCCGGGCGTCTCTAGCGTAATTCAAAAGATCGTGATACGAGAGATCTTCAAGCGGCGCCTCTCCGTTGTCTCCGCCACTCAGTCGAAGGTTGAGCGGCTGCGCGAATTTAGAGCCGTCGCGGTATAGTGTAATACCCTTGATCCCGAGTTTCCAAGATGTGAGGACGACGCTTGCGAAATCTTCGACCGTCGCTTCTCCGGGAAGGTTGACGGTTTTAGAGATGGCGCCTGATATGAGCGGCGTGATGGCCGCGACCATACGGACGTGACCAAGGTAATGAATATACCGCTCTCCGGTGCCACAGCGGTTAGCCGTATCAAATACGGGAAGGTGCTCTTCGCGAATATGAGGAGCGCCTTCGATTTTGCCGTCGATAACCATGCCGTTCTCATCTTCTCGCAAGATGTAATCCATGATGTCGGCGCATTCGCGATCGGAATAGCCAAGCTTCTTAAGGCCTATCTCCACGATCGGATTGACAAGTTTCATATATCCGCCGCCGGACAGCTTCTTATAAACGACGTGTGAGAAAAAAGGTTCGATGCTGGTCGATGCGCAGTCCATGGCGAATGAAATGGTACCCGTTGGCGCCATTACTGACACTTGGGCGTTCCTATAGCCGTATTTTTCGCCCCATGCTTCCGCATTGATCCAGCATTCTTTAAGCGCATCGACAATAGAATGAAATTGCATACGCTCCAATCGGGCGTGGTCGATGACAGGCAGGCAGTAACCGAGGCCTTCGGGCTCGTCGTCGCGCACACCTGCCGCACGGCTGTGGTTGCGTATCACGCGGAACATATGTGATTTATTGATCTCAAAATACGGGAACGGGCCATTTTGTTTTGCCATCTTGGCGGACACCGCGTAACTTTGACCGGTAAGGATGCCGGCAAGGGCGCCGCTTAAAGCGCGCGCGTCTTCCGAATCGTACGGAATACCTGCGCTCATAATCAGAGAAGCAAGATTGGCCAGACCGAGGCCGGTCGCGCGAAATGCCCACGTTTTTCTCGCGATGGCTTCCGTCGGAAATTGACCCCAGATAATAGACGCTTCCAATACGAGCTGCGCGATGTTGATGAGATGAATATAACTATCGACGTCGAAGGTGCCTTCTTTTGCGTCGTAAAAACGCAGGATGTTGATGGACGCGAGATTGCAGCTGGTGTCATCGAGAAAGGCATATTCGCCGCAAGGGTTCGTCGAATTGATGCGGTTGTGCTTCGCGCCGACGTCGCCGTCCTCGCCGGCCGGACAGGTGTGCCAAGCGTTGAACGTATCATCGAATTGCGGCGCCGGATCGGCGCAACGCCAAGCGGATTGGTTGAAAATATTCCACAAATGGCGAACGGACACTTCTCGGTCGACGCTGTTGTCACGTCGTCCGCGAAGCCATGTCGTCGCCTCCGGAAAATGATCGAGCGCTTCTACCTTGCGCATGAAATCATCACTGAATCGCACAGAATTATTGGAGTTCTGACCCGACACCGTCTGGTACGCTTCGCCGTCAATGTCAGCGTCATAGCCCATTTTTGAGAGCGCGATGACTTTGTCTTCCTCATGCGCTTTCCACGTGATAAATTCCTCTATTTCAGGATGATCGATGTCGAGGCAGACCATTTTGGCGGCGCGCCTTGTCGTACCGCCCGACTTGATCGCTCCCGCGTTTCGGTCAAGACCTCGGAGAAAGCTCATAAGTCCTGAGGATTGACCGCCCCCGGAAAGCGACTCGCCCTCTCCGCGAATAGCGGAAAAGTTAGATCCCGTACCCGAGCCGCCTTTGAAGAGCTTCGTTTCCGTCACATAACCGTCCGAAATCGAGTGCGATCCCAACAACTTATCTTCGTAGGAAATAATGAAACATGCCGACGCCTGTGTGCGCGTGTAGTCGTCTTTTGACATCACGACCTCGCCGTTCTCTTCATCGTAGTAATAAAGCTGGTTTTGGCCGCCGGGAATCCCGTATTTCAACTTGAGGCCGGTGTTAAACCACTGTGGCGAGTTGGGCGCGAACATCTGCGAGAGCAAAGCGTAGACGAGCTCGTCGTAAAGAATATCCGCCTCTTCGCCCTGTGAGATCATTCCCTCCTCGATAAGCGCTTTTACCCAGAACAGAACAAGACGATCAGCAACCTGCTTCATTGAATGTTCATACCCGCGCTCATCCGGCACGCCGGCTTTTCTGAAATATTTCGACGCGATGATGTCGCACGCCTGTTGGGAGTAGTCCTTCGGAAACTCCAGACCTTTCATATCCGTTAGAATTTTACCCGTCTTATAGTCCTTTAGCGTGACATCGACGGTTTTCCATTCAAACAGATCAAAAACGGAACAATGACGCGTCTCTATTTCCTTAGTAAAATGACGCTTGATTATGGGCGACAGAACACTCATTCTTACGTTTCCTCTCTTACTTTTTCCATGAAAGATGCAAACTCAAGGAGCTGTATCATAAACCACTTTATATTGGGTGTCAATTAAGATCTTACTACTACATCTTGTGTCTTATTATTACAGGATCGTGACAGTTCCGATAAAGGAACATCTCATTTTTAGTCCCTTTAAAGCTTATCCATGTCTCATCCATGTAGAGGCTGTTTCCATCACAGTCGCATAAAGTAGCGACAGAGCGCCTTTGCGGCAAGGTGCGCCAAGTGGAAACAACCGAACTTGCGATGACACCCACGCCAACCGCTGTTAGGTAAAAAAGAGATAAAAAAGACAACGTAGACTTTTTTTTGTATAATTTTCTATAATATGCGTTTCTTGTCGAACGCGCGCCGGGCCGATTATAGGTAACACGTCACGCAAAGAAAGGCTTGAATTGTGTATTGAATGTACATGAATAATGATTCAGCTCAATTGAAAAGTGTGCATACGACTCACCGGAGTGCACTGTTTGTGATCACAGCTCTCGCACTTGTTCTTTTGCTCATGTTGTCCTTGTTGTCCGCTTGTAGGAAAGGTCAATCGCTTACAGGTACGTGGGAACTCACCTCATCGCAAGAAGAAGGCTACGTGGTCGGAATGATCTTTGAATTTTCGTCCGACGGCACCCTTTACATCTCCCCCGGAAGCGCTCCCATACCGTCGGACGACCAGGTGTCGTTAAAAAATGTTCAGGCAAACGATCGACTGACGTATACCTCAAGTCGTTCCGGCAGCCTGAAGATATTGCTCCAACTCGATAATGCGGAAACGATCTCTTTTGCTATGAATTACGAAATCGAAAATGATCGTCTCATCATCACCGATCGCGATGATGTTCAGCTAATATTTCGAAGAGTTAATTAAACCGTTTCACATACAATAATAAAGAAAACGAGGAAACGACGCCTTCCGACGTCATTCGTCTTTCTTCAATTCGTGTAATATCGCTTCCCTTGTATTGGGTACACCTTCCAACATCACACAGAAGAGCGCTTGTTCCAGTTTTTTGCCAATTGTTCTGCCTTTATAACCTGCATCCAACATATCCTGCCCATCAACGGCAAGATCCTGGAGCGTCAAGAATTCTCCCTGTGCCAGAAGTTGGCGCGCTTTTTGATCGATATGATCGATGTAGCTGACGTCACCGGTCTTTATACTCTCTTTAGAACTCTCTAGATAGTTTCCCGCTTTAGAACTCTCTAGATAGTTTCCCGGCAAAGCAGCCATCGCGTCGGCGCGACGAAGCGCGAGCACCTCAAAAAAAGATTCCGGTTGAAGAACATGCATCGCCATCAGGATCGAGCGTCGTTGAGGCGTGATGATAAGCGCTTTTGCGCCGGTCAGATGAACGACCCGATCAATCGTCGCGTTGTCAAATCGCAGTTCTTTTAACGAAGATGTAAGTTGTGCGGCATCTTCCCCAAGATCGTAATAAAACGCGGCAAGTCGCATGTCCGGATCCTTCTTAACGAACTTCAAGCGCCTGAGAGACTGTTCGTAAAGATTGCTTCTCTGTAGTTTATCGATGCCGGGGATCACATCGCTCAATACGTTTGCATACTGCGACATGACCTGCGCTGCGCCCGTCCCTTGAATCAAACGAACCCACTCCTCCCGTATCCTTTCGCGCGCGACAAACAAAAGTAACGAAGCGTTTTTCACCAACGCTTCTGAACATGCATCATCGATCGTGAATTGGAGTTCAGAGCTCAAACGAAGTGCTCGTAAAATGCGAAGAGCGTCTTCTTTAAATCGTTTATCAGGGTTTCCGACAGCACGAACCACGCTTCGTTTCAGGTCGTCGAATCCGCCGTGAGGGTCTAAGAGACCTCGTTTATCATTCCAAGCGAGTGCATTGATGGTGAAATCTCGGCGTGAAAGATCTTCTTCAATCGTTTCTGAATACGTCACCATCGTGGGATGACGGTGATCCGCGTAGGCACCATCCCTTCGAAAAGTAGTCACCTCGAGCGACAAATCTTCCACGAGGACAGTGACGGTACCATGTTGAATGCCGGTAGGAACAACCTTATAACCGCCTAGTACGCACTCAATTTCCTCCGGGCGTGCCGCCGTCGCCAAGTCTATATCGAACGTTTCTCTTGCTAAAAAAAGATCGCGAAGAAAACCGCCAACAACAAACGTTTCGAATCCTTGTGCTTCAAGACGTTGCATCACCTTCAAAACAGCCGGAGGCACGGCATTGCACACCTTATCCATGTTGATCCTTATGCCGCTCAGGCGAAAAGATCGAAATAATCGGCTCCGGTTCAAAAACAACGTCATTTGTTTCTTCGTCAAAAGCTTTGATCTGTGCTAACGCATAGATTTCGTAGCCGCGTTCACGAAGATTTTGTCCGCCCGGCTGAAACGTTTTCTCTATGGCGATACCAATACCCTCAAGCATGGCGCCAGCATGCGTGACAAGATCGACTAGCGCCTGAAGAGCACAACCGTTAGCAAGGAAATCATCAATGATCAGCACATGATCCTCGCTTGTCAGGAGACGTTTAGAAACAGCGATTTTATATGTTTTTTGTTTCGTGTATGAATGAACAATCGACTGATGTCGCTCGCCCGTAATATTGTGACTCTCGTATTTCTTTGCAAAAAGCAAAGGAACGCCGAATCGTTCCGCTACAAGAGCGGCTAGCGCGATGCCTGATGCTTCAAGGGTCAGAATTTTGGTAATCGGCCGTTCGCCAAAATAGCTGTGCCATTCTTCAGCCATCTGCTTCATCAAATCAATGTCGACCTGCTGATTGAGAAAGGCATCGACGAGAAGAATATTTCCCGGCAACACGCGCCCTTCCGTGAGAATTTTCTCTTCTAATGCCTTCATGGCTTTCCTTTCTAAACAAAGACATTCTGCGGAAAAACAAAGGCCACTTCCTGTTCCGGTTGTCAGGTTAAAGCGGCCTTTTCATATCGATCATCACCTTTAGAGGCTCTTAATATTGAAGTTGCTTGTGCCCCGAAAAGAGTCATTTCCATAGAGAAATGACATAATCGAGACTGTTAATCTGCCATAGACGGCACCGTATCCACATCTAGTCGCTTAATAAGCGATACGAGATGATCTGTTCACGATCTTTTTCGTCCTCTAAAAAAGAGCCTGTTCGCCATTACAGTATTTCAAACGATGAATTCTATTCCTTCGGTCTTTGATTTGGATCGTGATAATAGTGTGACGGATCGTACTGTGAAGGCAGCTCATAACTCGGCGACTGTTGCTGTTGCTGTCTTTGCACGTCAAACGGATCGGATCCTCCTTGACTCGGCTGAGGCTGATAGGGAGGCTGACTTGGCGGCTGTCCATAAGGAGGCTGCTGAGGAGGGTAACCCGGTTGCTGGTACGGCGGTTGTTGATACGGAGGCTGTCCATAAGGAGGCTGCTGATATGGCTGTTGTTGCGGCGACCCATATGTCCCCTGATCATAATATGGACCGTATTGTCCTTGCCCGGGGTAACCCTGTGTCGGCTGATAACCTGGAGGCGCATAGCCTCCTGCCATAGCACTCGCCTGCTGTTTATTCAGAATCGCACCCACTAAAATGCTTGCTGACAAGAAAAGACCAATGAGCGAAAAAACGCTAAACGCCGAAATCAAGTTTATGAGCCCAAACACGGAATATATGATGCCGACGACAAGTGGAAACGTCGTGCGCTGTAGATCTCTCTTGCGTTTTAGACACTGCACGGCGAGGTAAATGCCGACAACGCCCACGATAGCCACCAAGATGCCTGTCCATGTCCCGAGAACGGCAAAAGCGCCGCCCATTGCGCCGGGAATGACATTCAGATCGTCATCGAATTCTCCGCTGATCATTAGATTCGACAAGAAACCGCCAAGCATGCCGACGCCGACCGCAATTAAAATGCCCATTAGAACGGCAAGGCTAGACGTTACGATCTGCCCTATAGAACCAATGGAAATCCATACTTCGCCCTTTGTTTTATTCATACGTAAACCTCCTGAATACAGGTGTGCCGGTTAGTACCGGATTCCTTTTTAAGATCTTATTTTATTATACATGAGCATAAGCGTTTTATCGTCTATTCGCCACTGACAAAACGTCAGGAATGTGCGCTCTTTCTATAGCTGCCCGTATCGATCTTTTTCCTTTAAAGGCACGACGACGTCATCGCCACGCGTTCCCTTAACGAATAACGCCTTTATTTTCCGTTTGCTTGTTTTCGCTTGAGAAAAAAGCCAAGTAAGGCGATCAAGGCATAAAAACTAAATATACCTATATTGAGCAAGAACAGCTGTAGCGTGCTCCCTTTTGCGAGGAACTGATAATCCAGCGGTGTGATAAATAGCGAAAATACGCTCATCAGGGCAAATCCCATCGAGAAATCGTTCATCACCGGAGATTCCAACTCGGGATCGCTCGTCTTTAATAATGTAATGCCGGTAATCATGACGCCGGTATTGACACCCCAACTCATGATCGCCCGCTCAAATGCATAATTGTCTTTGAAGGCGCGACGGTAGAGCGGAAATGATACGAAATACGTCGCGAAAAACCCGATCACACACATAATCAAAATAGGTACGATAAATATCGATACGGCCTTGATCGGTATCGTTATCATGGCCGCTATGATCGCAATCTCTGAAAGTGCACCCGTAATTCTAGACTTGACTTTCGTGTCGATTAACCAATGTAACTTCAATTTCAGCAAAATATAATTGATGCCGTACATCATCAGCATCGCATAGAACCAGACAGGAAGGTAAAGGGTCGGAATCCACACCCGCATCCGGCGAGAAAACAAAATGGCGAGCGCCGATGCCACAAGGAGCAATCCAAGATGAACGGAAAGAGTCTCAATCGAGTTTCCTAAGGTTGTCTCGCGACCGAGACTGTTCTGTGCCTGAATATCAGTCGTATATCCCTGAAGAGTTTCACGTGAAACACCCTGCTTCATGCTTCGCGCCTGAAGTTGCCCTTTTCGTGAGGCACGGTTAATAAAGATAAGCCCGAATAACGTTCCGCCAATCAAGCCAACCGTCGCGGTCGTAAGTGCAACGCCCTGCGCCGTGTTCCACCACGGCAATCCAAAATCTTGAAAAATGGGGCCTAGCGCAGTCGCTGTGCCATGTCCTCCGGCAAATCCTTGACCCAATTCATAACCGAATGTTCGGTAAAGCCCCGTATCAGGACTGACAGCCGTAACGGCCATATTCACACCGTAGCCAACAAGGTATTGAATGCTTCCTCCCAAAGAGAATAAGCCGGTCATCATGAGCACCGTCGGAAGCATCGCTCGCAAACGACCTTTTGTCTTTTTATCGTCCATAAACATGCCAAGCGGTGAAGCGGCAAACACGGGAATAATAAGAATCGTAGGAAGCACTTGCCAGAGAAGTGTCCATTCTTCGTAAAAGGGAAGCGGAGCGCGATCACCCCAGAGCTGAGGCCCCAGCAAAAGTCCGATAAACCCGCCTATGACTGACGCAGGCAGCATCCAGCGTCGAAAAAGCGCGACTTTCGCACGTAAAAAAGCGCCAATGAACAAAAAGCCGAAGAGTACCGCAAGCGCGACGAGACCATTCTGAAATGCTTGTACGTTCATTACAAATTATTGCCTCCTATTGTTCGTTGGCCATTATGAAAAACCGCATTGATTTTCTTCTTAACTGTTGGCTCCTGTGTCACGTTTTTTCACAAAAATAATACCGTTCGGGATCATCACAAATCACGCGCCATCCAAACATGAACAACTGAATGATTGTCGGGAATAAAAGGCTCTCCTATTTTCGAATAGCCAAGATTTTCATAAAAAGGCACAACGGTAATGCGTGCCATCAAGCGAATGCTTTTTTTATTCCGACGCCGCGCCTCTTCTTCAAGCCGGAGAATGATGGCCGTTCCTATGCCGGAACGTCGCCATGTTTCGTCTACCACAACATACCTAAGCAGAGCGTCCTTCTCCGATGAATCTTTCAATGTCGCCATCGCGATGAGCTGTTCACCATAAAATGCGCCGAGGATACAGTCCTCATTCTCACGCGATAGATCATCCTCCGCGATTGATTTTCCTAACGGCCTGCGGAGAATTTCATGGCGTATGAGAAGAGTCTGCCCATAATCGTCACTATCTGTATCGATTATCCTGAAATTGAGTTGATCGAGTTTGCCGCTTTTGTCCGCCATACCTATCGTCCTCCTGCAGTAGAATTAACCGTTCTCCTACAAAAGCATTGATCTTCTATTGCCTTCACTATTCTCGTATCATACCGCTAAACACAAAAATCATAAAGAATGAAAATTTGCCTTACGCTACCTGTCCTTCATGACTCATCGGTGTAACAAATTCCTTGATCCGCATTGTCAACTAAAATGCATTGACATGCGAAACGCATATAAAAATAAGTTACAATGATGGCATCTTCCGTAGAAACTGTCACTTAAACGCGTGACGCAGGACAAAAAAGACCACATGAAAACTTTGACTTCTAACTTCTTATCTTTCGCAAGGGTCGCTCTTTTCCTCCTTGTTGCAATGCTTCTTTTCCTGATGACTGTCGTGCCTGTGAAAGCCGTTGCTTCTGAAGCTCTGCGGACAGGTAAAATCAACGACATCCCCTTTTCTCTGGAAGGCGTCACACTACACTCCACGACAGCTTGCGTGCGCGTTTACCTTGATGGAGAAGCTGTTGATCTTGTTGACTTTCGAAAGAATGAGCCCGTGTATACCGCATCACTTACTAAAATGATGACCCTCTATACGGCGAATAGATTAATGGATGAAAAGGGAATCGACCCTTTACAATCGGTGACAGTAACTGCTTCAGACCTTGAGGGGCTTTACGAAATGGATGCCTCCATTATGGGTTTGAGCGCGGGAGAGACGCTGCCCTACAAAGACATCTTATATGGCTTGATACTTCCCTCCGGGGCAGACGCAGGACGCCTCCTGTCGCGGACACTTGCCGGAAACAACGAGGCCTTCATTGAGGCGATGAACGAGGATGCCTTAGCGCTCGGGCTTAACGCATCGCATTTTACGAATACATCAGGACTTTTTGAGCCTGATAATATTTCTACGATGAGCGATATGACGACCCTGCTTCATGCTCTCCATGAAAATCCTTTCCTTAGAGAGATTATCTCCACACGTATTTATCGGACAAAACCTACAAACATTCGACCCGGCGGCTATACGCTCACCCACACGATCGTCACAACCGGTACGTTAGAGGGTATTAACACGCAGCATATCGAGGGCGGAAAAACAGGCTCTTTGCAAGAATCCGGTTATTGTCTTGCGTCCTATAAAACATTCGGTGATGCTCTTGTCGTCATCTCGACGACGGGCGCATACCGTCGAGGTGACAACTTGCGAGACCACAACGCTTTTTATAACGCCCTCCAAGAGCAATGGCCCGCTGACGGATCTCACATTACCCTTTCTGGCGCGCCGGAAGCCGCGCCTCTTGAAACGAACAAGCCGACTGCCAACAAAACAGAATCTCCGGAAACGACGACAGCTTATCCCGCTAATTCCTTGAATGAGGAGCCTTCTCTATCCTCCTCCGACGGACGGAAAGCTATCCAAACCGTTGGGATTATTCTGGCGTCGCTTTTGCTCGTTCTTTCATTAGGTTTGTTAGTGAGTTTAATTTTGCGTAACAAAAAAGAAGATGATGAAAGAGAACGTACCCGACGGCGTTTTTAGATACGAGCGTTATCACTCGCCTTCCGTTATTGCTTCCGCCGATTCATCTGACTCATCCGCTTTATTCGTATATTGACCGAGAGAACTGTCGCACACATCGACGTGGTCTTTATCCGAAGGTGCGTCTTTTCGCGTCTCGCGCTCGGAATCGTCAATCTCAAAGACTTCTACATAAGCCTTCATTTCTTGCATAAGGGTCTGCCCTTGACTAATATACGTTCGATAGCTCAAACATTCCTGTTCCAGTTGCTTTTTTTCTTCTCTAAGCGATGCAACCCTTTCTTCATGTGCACGCTCTTCATCGCGATGACGGGCACGAAAAAGAAAAAGTTCCTGTTCAGCGCGAACACGAGCTTCACGTACTATATTTTCTCCCTCAAGACGCGCTTCGTAAAGAATTGCCTCTGTATGGTTTAACGCTTCTTCTTTGTCTTTATAATCCTCAAGCTTTTTTACCAGCGCTTCTTTCTCTAACACAAACGCATTAAGTTGTTTTTCGAGCGCTTCTTGTTCTTCCTGCGCGTCAGATAAAGCTTTTTTGACATCTTCAAGTGTTATGTTCTTTCTAACGAGTTCATCCATTAGAGTGCTGTTTTCTTCGTCAAGCGCGATGATCTGTTCTTGAATCACCGCATAATGTTCTTTGAAGCAAACTGCGTCTTCCTTGCCTTCCGGTTGCGTATCAGACGACTCATCGACAATTATTCTCTCTTGTGTTTGCCCGTCCTTGTTATCCGCTTCAGAAACAAGATCCTCGTCTTTCTCTTGAGGCGCTTTGCTCAGAAACTTTTCCGCATCTTCACTTGCGCTAACAGTGTCCGCTTCACCCTCTTTTGCGGCATCACCGTCTTTAGATGAGGATGCTCTCGCGATTTCTTGTTCCATCAGGCTCATGGCGTCTTTCAGCTCTTTCAACTCCTTTTCAAGAGCGGCAATTATTGTGCGTTCGTTCTCAACAGCATTATCACAGAATGTTCTCGCACGAACCAAAAGATCCTTAAACTTTTTGTAGACATCGGTTTTGTCATAGCCAAACATTGCTGTCTTGATCTCAAGCTGTTTGACAAATTGGACCATTTCTTTATCAAATTGATATTTGACTGAAGTCTCTCGAGTTTCCATAAAGCGCTCCTGTTGTTTTATTTATGTACTCTTTTACTCGTACTGCAATTCGCACTGTAACGTCATCCGTCGCTCGCCAAGACATGCTTTGCCTTTAGCTCTTCTCTTGCGTTGGCAACCCGAAAGCATCATTCTTTTCGTTGCCTATTTATTAGCGTCATAATACCACGATGTGTCGTATCATCTTTCTTAACCGCTCTTGCTCTGTTAAGTCGCGGAAGCACATACAACGCTGCCGCGATCAGCAAGCCCGCAATGGTCATCAAAAGCCCGGTATAGAAACCGTCAGGTATAAAATGCGCTACTATTGTGTGCTCACCGACGCTCAAGGGAAGCATCATAAAGCTGCCGCGCACGTTCTCACTGGATACAGGAATGCCATCAATCTCAAAACGCCAACCAGGATTCCACGTTGTGGGGAGAAAAAGATAACCGTTTTCGGGTGCCTCTATTGTTCCCGAGAACGATCCTGAAGAGAAATGCTCCATACGCAACGGATTCTGTGACAGTCGTTGACGTGTTGCCTGCCAAGCCGGTTCATTTAAGCGCCCTACATAAGCACGGAAGGTACCGTCAACTTGCCGATCAGAAGGCATTCGAACGCGGAAATGAATCTGTGTGCCCTCCTCCAGATAGCCCATATCGCCAATGCCGTTCTTCTGCGACCCCAGGTGAAAGAACTCCTGATCTCGGATAAATCCATTGGCATAATTGATCCGACATGACTCATCTTCCCAGAAAACGTAGTATTGCCCAGCTTCGGTAACGTCATACACTAAAAATGCCCATTCATCATTTCCCGCTTCTCTCAGCACATGGAATGAATACAAGTCTTCACGCCGGGCAACATAGCATCCTTCAACATTCCATGTGTCAAACGGTTCTTTTATCAGCACATTCATGTTGCCGCCAAACGACGTCACCAATCGATTTTGCACATCTAATGCGTCAACCGGCATTTCCTCCGTATTGAGTACCATTGTTTCACGTGAAACAAAATAACCGAAGGGAAGAGCATCCGGGTTCTTCAAGAGTTTCACGACTTTCCCGGAGGATATTTCCTGCCTAATGCGATCATCAAAGATCCGGTCGTTCCTGACAATAAGGTGATCAATGGACAACAAGCTGTCCATGACGATCGTCGACTCTTTATACTGAAAACTGTTCACGCCATTAACGGGGTAACCAAGATCTTCAAAGAACGAAATCGAAGATTTCGGGAATGGCGAGCTAAAGAGCGAGAAGCCGGGATAACCAAAAAGCATCGGATCATTGACACAGGTATCAGGCAACATCTCGGCACGCCATGGCTGTCCGACATGATCTATGCGAAGCTGCCTCACATAGTCCGAGACTTCACGTGCGGCATCATTAGCAAGGTAATATTGCCGATCTCCCAGAGGCGCCACTTTCTGATAAAGCGAAGCGCTCGTAAAACCATGGAATAACAACTCAAAAGCGACGAGAAAAAAGAGAGCTAAAGCCGCTTTGCGATGGGCTATTTTTGCTCTTCGTGCGGTGGAATCCGTCTCCGGTAACCGGATAAAAGAAACTCCTGAAACATGGCGAGCAATCCATGTCCTTCCACGGCGCAAAAGATGATCGGGTGCTCGTTGGGACATATTAGAGTTGCGGCGAGGCATCTGTTTCTTTGTATTTTTGCCGCTTCTATGTTCTCTTGTTTTCTCTCTGCCTTTATGAAGTAAAAATCCTCTCCGATGACGAGCTGATCCCTTGAGGTGTTTGCTTATATAGTGAACACCCTTCGTTGGCTTCGACTCTTTCGGTTGATCTTCTTCAAACGGCTCATATTGACGCAAAACAATTAAGTAGGTGATACCGAATACCAACATCGAAATCAAACGCCAGTGCGAGAGAGTATCTTCTACGTCCCAAACTTGTTCTGCTAAGAGAAGAATCATCGTTGCGGCAACCGTAGCGCCCAGAAGCGGCCATTTTGCCTTCAGAGAGTCGCCTGCCGCTTGGTATGCCATAACGATCACCAGAAAGACATAAACAAAAGCGTATCGAAAATCAAGAGAATTTGGGTAGTGTGCGCCATGCCAGAGAAAACTTAATGTTCTTGACTGCAGAGAAAAGAAAAGGAATGCAAGCAACAACCCATACGCCATGCGCATTTTAAAAGGTCTTTTCGTTTTAAAGAAGAACGCAGGCAAGAGAATCAGTACAAGGATACCGCTATAAATATTTGGGAATCCGGACATGATTTCGGGTTTTCGTAGTGGCGTCATACGAAAGAGCGTACGTAAAGCCGGCTGCATAAACGTAAACCCTTTGGGGAAGGCGTCTCCTGCAGCAGATGTGATCGCGAGCGCTTTCGCCGTTGGCCAGAGGATAACGCCTGCAATCAAAGCTGCCAGAATTGAAGTTCCGATAAACATCGTGAAAGATGTTAAACCGTGAAGCGGTGTCTTCTTCTTTGGACTGAATTGAACCGCGAAAACAAAGAAAAGCAGGAAGAGAAAGGCGCAAGCAAAAAACCCTGTGTAGTAGTTCGTGATCAAAATGAGCGATGTACCAATGAGAAAACGCGTCGGTTGCCGCTTCTTAATGATCTGGACCAAACCATATGCGGCAACAGGAAGAAAGACAAGCGTGTCCAGCCACATAATATTCCAGCTGTAAGCGTACACCCAAGCTGAGAGCGCATAAAAAGTACTGAACAGGGGTGACAGCGGATCGTCCCGTCTAAAAGCGCCGGACAAAAGATCCCTGAAAAAGAGTCCCGCAAAACCGAGCTTCAACAGTGTAATCATAGTGATGGCTTCGGCTATATATTCTGCAGGATATAGAAGCGTCAACAGATTAAGAGGACTTGCAGAGTAATATGTGAAGAAGCTGTAGAAATTGACGCCTAGACCGCCATTCCATGAAAAAAACAGCCCTTCTCCCGACAATATCTTGCGGCGGAGTTCAAGAAGAAAAGGCGCATACTGATGATACATGTCGTACGCTAGGAGATGTTTATTTCCGGTAGGCCATAGCCCAAAAACACTAAATCCTAGATAGAAGAGAGCGGCAGGCAAAAGTAGCGCTAGAATACGTTGTTTCAGCGCTTCCGCGTGTTGTCGCTCCTGCAAAGGCGTCCATTGCCGAAGCGTCGGCTGCTCGATCCCTTTAAACTTCATTTTTACTCACCGTTTCATACGCGATTCACCACATAATGAACTTCAGTCTCCTACGAGTCTATCAATCAACCGCTCTCTCTCATCGCTCGAATGATAATAAATGACAATCTTACCTTTTCCGTGTGATTCGTCCAGCGTCACTTTTGAACCTAACGCGCGGCGCAAAAGGTCTTCGACCTCTTTGATCTGCGCTTGCAGCCGCTCTTTCTGCCTCTGATCAACTTCTGTTCTCGGTGAAGGAGGAACGGTCATTTTTTTGACCAGTCGTTCAGTGTCACGAACAGATAACTGTTTTGCCAAAATAGCGTCTGCCGCACGACTCTGAGCCGCCGCGTCGGAGAGAGCGAGAATAGCGCGGGCATGGCCAGCGGAAATACTGCCGTTTCGAACCATGTTGAGAATTGGCTCCGGCAATCTCAGCAATCGCAATTTATTCGCAATTGCAGACCGACTTTGCCCGAGTGCAGACGCGACGCTTTCCTGTGTCATATCGTAATCATTGAGTAGACGCTCCAGTGCCATTGCCTCTTCTACAGGATTAAGATCCTCGCGAACAACATTATCGATAAGGGCTTGACGATGGATTTCCGCGTCATCTAAATCACGAACGATCACAGGAATTCTGTCTATACCGGCAATCTTTGCCGCTCTCCAACGTCGCTCTCCGGCGACAATCATATATTGATCTTGACGCTCCGTCGATGTCACAATAAGCGGTGAGATCACGCCTTGGCTTTCCATGGAGTCGGCCAATTCCTGCAACTTCACCTCATCGAATTCCTGACGCGGCTGAGTAGCATTCGGAACAAGCTGTCTCAAAGGAAGCATCATGATGCGCTCTCCTCTCTCATCCGCTCGTTCACGAGTGAAGGATTGCTCATTGATAAGAGCTCCTAAACCCCGACCTAATGCGCTTTTCGATCGAGTTCTCTCTGTGTTTTTTCGTTTATCTTTCCCATTAGCCATACGTCATCCTTTCAAAACGCGCCGGTTTCTTTATCTTTCCACTGCTCGCTTGAGAAGCGTCTCAGCAATTCATCCGCTAACTTACGGTAGCTTTTTGCTCCTTTAGAGCGATCATCATATTCAAAAATTGTTTGACCGAAACTAGGCGCTTCACTAAGGCGCACATTTCTCGGAATAAATGTTTCAAGGTAATTGTCCTGAAAATACCAAGCGACCTCTTGTTTCACTTGCTTCGAAAGTTGCGTGCGTGTATCAAACATCGTGATAAAGACACCTGCTAAGCGAAGATCCGGGTTATAGCCGCGCTTGACAAGATCAAGCGTTGTCATGAGCTGCATTAGCCCTTCCAGAGCATAATATTCAGCCTGTACAGGGATTAAAACGGTGTCTGCTGCCGTCAAAGCGTTGACTGTTAACAATCCAAGAGATGGTGGACAATCAATCACAATATAGTTGTAGCGATCTTTACATTTATCAAGCCGTCGTCTTAACCGAAACGCTCGCTCCGGAACATCAACCAGCTCAACTTCTGCTCCAACTAGGTCAATCGTGGCAGGAATAATATCCAATCGCTTTCTAATGTTAAGGATGGCTTCTTCGCACAAAGACGCTTCGTTCACAAAAACATCGTACATTGAAATATCAAGTGTCTTTTTTGAGATGCCGAACCCCGAAGTCGTGTTTCCTTGTGGATCTGAATCTACGAGAAGGACGCGCTTACCTCTTTCAGCCAGCGCGCTCGCAAGATTAATGCAAGTCGTTGATTTTCCAACGCCTCCCTTTTGATTAGCCACAGCAATGATCATTCGTTCTTCCTTATATTCTTACGATTATTATCTGCCTTATGGCGGCGGTATCGATAGGTTTATATCTATTCCCGTTTCTGAAAAACGTGAAATTCATCTTCTTGCATCCCGGAAAAACAAGCTGTTATCATATCCGGCGTGGTTGCATAAGATGTCACAAAGCGACAAACACATGTTTGATCAGGCAACACGGCCCAGCGCTCAAAAATCGCACGCTCTTTGAATTTCTTTTCGTCTTCTTCTTTGAATATGACAAAAATCTGGTTGCTAACGGGGGGCGTATATAACGAATAACCGTGTTCTTTGAAACGATCAGCAAGCAGACAAGCCATCCTGTTTTCATGTCGTCCAATCTCATAATAGAGATCATCTCTAAACAGTTCTCTAAACTGAACGCCTAGTAATCGCCCTTTTGCGAGCATGCCGCCACGCTGTTTAATCATATATCGTAGATTGTTTTTCAAATCATCTTTTGTTACTACGAGAGCTTCTCCAAACAACGCGCCGCACTTCGTGCCGCCGATCGTAAACATATCGGCGTATTTTGCAAGATCCGGCAGTGTAATCGTCGCCGCTTCGGACGTGAGCGCAGAAGCTAATCGCGCCCCATCAACGTAGAGAATGAGATTCCAATTATTCGCCGCGCGGCGGAGCGCTTTAAGCGTATCTAAACTGAAAATTGTTCCCAGCTCACTCGTTAAAGAAACATATATCATTCCCGGTTGCACAGTATGTTCAACACTTGGATCTTCATAATGCGCTCTGCAGAGTTGGTCTATTGCATCCGGATCAATAATCCCGTCATTAGATGGAGTAACAAGAACTTTATGTCCTGCCGCCTCAATGGCCCCCGTTTCGTGAACGTTGATATGTCCCGTATCCGCAGACAAGACACCCTGCCAAGGCTTTAGCCCCGCTACACAAGCAATAATATTAGCCTGTGTACCGCCCATAACAAACTGAACCATTGCTTCAGGAGCTAAACACGCTTTTTTGATGAGATTGCGCGCCTCTTCGGAAAATTCATCATGTCCATAGCCCGTCGTGAACAACGCATTTGTTTCTTCGAGCGCTTTTAACAGGTGAGGATGACAACCGGTATTGTAGTCGTTTTCAAAAGAAACTCTCTCTTGCTTCATCGTTATCGGCCTCTTTCTGACCATCTTTTCTATAAAAACTAAGTGTACCGCTTTATCATTTCGCACGTAGCTACTATGAAATGGCGATCCTAATTTAAGCCATTTTATTTTAATTATCGTTGATTTGTTTACACGTTTTCCTGCAAACAACCATCATTGACTACCTTTTTGTCGAAAAAGATATCTACCGTCATAAAATTGCGCTCAAAGACTAAGCGATTACCTCGGTAACAACCTACCGAAAGGGAAACATTTTTACAGACCTAAGTATAAATGACCATCCTTTTAAATCCAACTACTACCGATCGATCATGTCTAAACATAAAATGTTTCACGTGAAACATTTTGCTTCACACATTAGTTTAGCTACGTCACCCCGTGACACAGCTTCGCCAGACGATGCTTTCTTTCAATCGCATGATAATAAAGAAAACGGCATATGATGCCGTTTAAAAGTATTAATACAAAAACAATTTTAATCCTGTGACATCGATTTAGTTGTCGAGATTGGCTCGTTTTGCATTAGAACGGATGAACTCACGGCGTGGCTCGACGCGATCGCCCATGAGAAGGGTGAATGTTTCGTCAGCTCTTTGCGCATCTCCAATTTTCACGCGAAGTAATTTGCGCTTCTCCGGATTCATGGTCGTTTCCCAGAGCTGATCGGAGTTCATTTCGCCAAGGCCTTTAAAACGCTGAAGCTTCGGGTTCTCCCATCCTTTTTCCTCTTTAATGATATCCACATCTTCGGCGTCATAGGCATAAAGCTCTTCCTTATTCTGGGAAACACGGTAGAGTGGCGGACAGGCAATGTAAACGTGCCCTGCTTCCACAAGCGGACGCATATAGCGGAAGAAGAACGTCAACAGCAGCGTGCGAATATGTGACCCGTCAACATCAGCATCAGCCATCAATATGACCTTGTGATAGCGAAGTCTCGATAAATCAAAATCGTTGCCGATGCCTGCGCCTAAAGCCATCACAATTGGCATGAGTTTCTCATTATCCAAAACCTTATCGACACGCGATTTCTCTACATTCAGCATTTTACCCCACAAAGGTAGAATGGCCTGATATTTCCGCTCGCGACCGTTCTTTGCCGTGCCGCCTGCAGAATCACCTTCGACGATGAATAATTCACAGAACGTCGGATCTTTCTCTTGACAGTCCGCAAGTTTGCCAGGAAGGGCATTGCTCTCTAAAGCGCTCTTTCTCCGTGTCAAATCTCGCGCCTTGCGCGCCGCCTCTCGAGCTTGTGATGCCGATACACATTTGTTTAGAATTAATTGTGCTATGTGCGGCGTCTCCTCGAGAAACTGCATAAGCTTCGTGTTAACAGTTGACTCCGTGACAGTGCGCACTTCCGCGTTGCCTAAGCGCGTTTTGGTCTGCCCCTCAAATTGCGGATTTTGCAGTTTGACGCTGATGATGGCAGACATTCCCTCACGTATATCTTCACCCTGTAAGTTTTTATCCTTGTCCTTTATAAAACCGTACTTTCGCCCGTAATCATTGACCGTTTTGGTCAGAGCAGAGCGAAAACCGGTCATGTGTGAGCCGCCTTCAATGGTTGCGATGTTGTTGGCATAAGAATAGACATTTTCGTTGTACGAGTCATTGTATTGAATGGCGACCTCGACGAAGCTATCGTCCACTGCGTCCGAAAAATAGATCGGAACATCATGAAGTACCTTCTTATTCCTGTTTAGATACTCTACAAAAGAGATAATGCCGCCTTCATAGTGCAGTTTTTTTATCACAGGCGGATCCTGTCGCGCATCAATAAGGGTAAACGCCGCCTCACGGTTCAAGAAAGCCATTTCTCGGTAGCGCGTAATCATGGCATCAAAATCGATTTCCGTTTCATCGAAAATTTCAGGATCCGGCTTAAAAGTCGTTGTCGTGCCCTGTTTATCAGTTGCGCCAATGACCTTGAGAGGAACAGTCGTTTTGCCGCGTTCAAAACGAATGAAATAGGACACTCCTTCGCGATTGACAACGACCTCCATCCATTCCGATAACGCATTGACAACGGCCGCGCCAACGCCATGTAAACCGCCAGAGATGGTATAGGCGCCGCCTCCAAATTTGCCTCCTGCATGCAGCATCGTATGCACGACTTCCACCGTGGGAATCCCCATTTGAGGATGGATACCGACAGGAATACCGATGCCGTTATCCTTCACGCGAACAGATTGATCCGGATTTACCGTCACTTCAATGGAGTTGCATCGTCCGGCAAGCGCTTCATCAACAGAATTCGCGACGATCTCATAGATTAAGTGATGTAAACCGCGAAGTGTTGTGTCGCCGATATACATCCCCGGGCGTGTACGAACAGCCTCCAATCCCTCTAGAACTTGAATATCATCTTCGTCATATGAATTTGTGACAGTCGTGTCGAATTCGGTAAGCCCAACCGGCAAATTCTCGATGTTTTCCTTAAAAGAATCTGTCGTATCCGAAAGCGCATACACATTGTGCGCAAGATTGACTAATTCGCCGAATACATCTGTCTCCGCATGCTCCGAAACACCATGTTTCTTCGTGCTCCTATCGTTTTCTGACGAATGCGCGGCATCTTCCTCTGCACGCCGCAAAAGTTCTTGTAATTGTTCATCCTGTGTTTCTGTGTTATTTAGATGTTCTGTATTGTTTTTTACCATTTTATTCCTCAAATTAATGCTTTAGATAATTTTATCATCTATGAAAGAAAATTATTTATCTCACATCAGCGATTACCGGCAAGACAATCGTGCCCCCTTTTGAAGATAAACCTTCATCGGCTTTCATTTGTTGAATCATTCACATGTTTTTCAAAACTCTGACGGCATTCTTTCTTCATTTACCCGTCGTAAAACGATAGTCCTTATTTATCATTTCGCTCCAAAACAACGCGCCCTCAGCGTCGCCGTTGTAACAGGAGTGAAGTAGACGCGATCCATCGTTACGACGACGGATCGCGGCACGCTATCCGTTAACCAGTCAAGACGATTCGACGCTTCCGCTTCCGCAATAAAGCGAACAGACTCCTCTGAAAGTGTAATCTGATCACAGTCGAATAATCCAATTATCCAGTGTGCCGGGACAGAAATATCTGATCCGATATGGACGTACATATAACTCCAATTGCTGGTTTTTCTTTCGCTTAATGCTGCTTCATATTATACCACAATATGGAGCGATAAGCACGTGATATCAGTTATTACAGCTATGTTTCAGTCTTTTAAAAAAACAGGAATTCCACAAACCACACGGATGACCTTTTCGGCGTTCTTCGCAAGCTCGTAACAAGCGCGCCCCGTCGCCTCTCGCCATAGTCGCTCTAGACAGTCTACAGGAACAACGCCCATGCCAATTTCGTCACACAAGATAACAGCCTCGGGGTTTTGCATGATCAGCTGCTCGATATAAGCATCAGTACTCTCTCCGAGCTCAAGTATTGTCCAAAGGATCTCATGTAAATTTAAAATGGCAGGCGCATTAAGCGCTTCTTCAGGCGTACAGTCAACCGGATGAACCGAAAAATACTCCCTGGCGAAGTTTTCTTTTCCGCAATATGCACCGCCGATAATGAGGATCATCGATACTTACCTATTCCTAACTGTGGACGTCCACTTCATCCTGTCTTTCACTCCACTATATGCAGTCTTCCACGATGTTAAATGAGTTGTGAGGCGACAACTAGAGTAAACATCCAACTGAGCTCCGCTCTCTGAATGAGATATCCGGCTAAATCACCCGTAATGCCGCCAAACTCCCTTCGAGCGATACGCCAAAAATTCAAAAACACAATTATTACGACAGTTAAAGCGATTAAAGACGGCATCCATGCGCTCCATATGGCGAGCACGAGTGCTAATAGCGTAAAAATAAGCGCGGAAAAGAGCACAAAAGGTCGGTGCATCCGGTGCTGCCATTCATAAAGCATGCCGCTCCCTTTAGCATTCGGAATCAATAACATCGCATAGACGACCAAGCAACGTGACAAGATAAAGCCTGATGCCAGCGGCAGCGTTATTCGGAAAGAAGCCTCAACCATTAAAGCGAACATGACGATCAGATAGATTACGCCGCGGATAACGGCAAACGCGCCAACGTGTGCATCATCCAAAATACGAAGCTTCTCTTCTCGTGCCTTATGCGATGACCTTGCGTCAACGGTGTCAAAAAATCCATCCATATGGATTCCGCCCGTTATCAAGAGAGGAATGGCTGTTGATACAGCGCCTCGCAAAATAGCCCCGATCCATAAAAAGGCAATCCATTGCCACATTAGAAAAAGTGCAGCAACAACTATGCCGATCAACGGAAAAAAGATGAAAACATAACGCCCGTCCTCATTCTTATAGTGAAAACGAGGCATCGGTATTGCTGTATATGTGGAAAACGCCATCACGCAAGCTCTTAAGAACATCTTAACGGTTCTCCTTTCAGCGTCACAGGAATACCGGCAACACACTCCACCACTCGATCACACCAAGCCGCGCAAATGGCGTTAAGTTTCCCTAATTCGCTCATATAAACGCGTGTATCCTCCGCATAACGAATGCCATCGGAGTCGATTTCATTCGTTATGATAATCAAATGATCTACCATGCTCGCGACATGACGAATGCCTGACTCAATCCGTTCGACTGATCCGCCGTCAAACATCTCGTTTGCAAGAAAATTAGGTAAATCCTCAATAAGGGCAACATTACTTTTTGGAAAAGAAAGAGTTCCAAAATCTTTTTCTCGCTCTATGACAGTAAAAGGTTTGCCACGACGATATTGTTCATGGCGGCGAACAATATCGTAATCCTCGGCACTTTTCACTTTCATTGTCGCTATATACAAAACAGGCCCCTCGCCTGAGAGCAGAAGCGCTAAGCGCTCAGCAAAAGCGCTTTTTCCACTTTTGCTTCCTCCTGTTATCAATATTTTCATATCGCTTTGCTCTCATTTTTCAGTTTTATACAATTAAGCGTATTACATAATCTAAAAATTTTGAAATAAGGCTTTTTGACCTTATTTCTTATCTTTTCTATTTTCCGTTTCACCTGCTCCAACGACCGATTTAGGCGTAACGGTTCCTTTTGATACGGCATAAAAGTGTAAAGGACCGTTCCACGGCCGGAACATGGAAGCATCGGTTGACGTAATAAAAACGTGGTGACCGCTGATAACATCCAACAACTGATGACGTCGCGACGCATCCAGTTCAGAGAGAACATCGTCCAGCAGCAAAATCGGTTTTTCGCCTGTTCGACGCGATAAAATGACGAGTTCAGCCATTTTAAGCGCCAGAACGATCGACCGCTGTTGACCTTGTGATGCATAAAGGCGAGCATCTTGCCCATTCAGAGAAAAAAACAGATCGTCGCGATGAGGTCCCTGGGCCGTGCTGCCGCGAGCAATATCGTCATCACGAGCCGTCTTCAATCGGTTTAGAAAATGTGTTTCTATCTCCTTTTTCGTCATCGAAGATTCCAGACCGGAAAGGCTACGATACGACACCGCCAGCTCCTCTTTAAGCAATGTCAAATGCATGAGGGAAAGTGCGCCATATTCCTGAAGATACTTTGCGTAATCAAGGCGCTTTCTAAGAATGGATGAGGATACTTCCGCAAGCTTTTGATCCCAGACATCGAGATGAAGATGATCGTCCATTTGAAATAGCGAACAGTCAACGTCTTTTTTCTCATCCGGCATTTTCGATTCAGATTGATCTTCCTCGGCAGAATGTTTATTATTCTGCGTACCTTGCTGCTCTTGAGATCGCTTACTCTGACGTCTTCGAGAATTGTTAAAATTCGCTTCTCGTATAACCTTAAGCAGGCGATTTCTCTGACCTAGAATCGTCCAATACTCCTGGAGGTCGCGAAAATAGGCTCGATCAGTTCGCGAAATCATGATGTCCAAGAAACGCCGTCTTTCTGCCGGTCCTCCTTTTACGATCTGAAGATCTTCCGGGGCAAAAATAATGGCATGAAAAAGCCCCATCAGATCAGCAACACGGGTCACATCGAAACCGTTGTACTCTATCGTTCGCAAAGACGGTTTCGATGATGACGCCGTTTGATACGAAATGGAGAGCGATTCTTCAAGATTCTGATCTGTTAAAAAACGAATACCCACGCGATAATAAGTCTGTCCGTGACGAACGAGTTCATCGTCTCGTCCGGTTCTGTGAGATCGCGCACATGTACAAAGGTAAATGGCTTCTAATAGATTGGTTTTTCCTTGTGCGTTAGCGCCATAAAAGACCTGTGTTCCGGATGGGAACGAAAGGTCAAGTTGCTCATAATTCCTGAACTGTTCAAGCGTTAACGATAACAGGCGCATACCGGGAGCTTATCTCCGCAGCGGCAGCACAAGATAATAGAATTGATCGCCGTTTTCGGGTCTGATAGAGCACGGTCCGAGGCTTCCATTGAATGTGATTAATACGCGCTCATCCGAGATTTGACGCAAGACCTCAATGAAAAAGCGCGGATTAAAATCAATCTCAACCGGTTCTCCGTTGAGAGCAACGGGTATTTCCTCACGAGCCGTGCCGATATCTGTCTTTGACGTCACCTTCATCATGTCTTTGTCTTCGCAATAAAATGTGACGGGAAAGCGTCGATCATCCGTTTCTATCATAATTGACGCACGTTCGACGGAAGCAAGCAATACATCAGGAGCAATAACCAGACTCGTTTCAGCATCTCTTGGAATAATGGTTTTATAATCCAAAAATTCACCTTTGATCAGTCGAGTTACAACTTTAACGTGATTACATGTGAAAATAATGTAGTTATGCGACGGCGATATGGTTACTTTATCATCAGAATCTTTCAAAATGCGCGCAATTTCACCCATCGCCTTTGCAGGAATGACAATGTTAATATCATCTGAAATTCCATTAATCGATTGGTGACGAACAGCCAAACGGAAACCGTCAAGAGCGACTAATGTCATTTTACCGTCGCGGCAAATAAGGTTAAGCCCCATTAAAATCGGCCGACTAAGATCGCTTGACACCGAGAAGATCGTCTGATTAATCATCTGCTTCAGCTTTTTCTGCTCTATTTCTATCTTCACTTTATCTTCAATAAAATGGATCTCCGGATATCTGTCAGACGCATAACCTCGTATATGAAAGACACTCTTACCGGACTCCACAAGCAAAACAGTGTCATCCTTTACTTCCAGATACACATTGTTTTCCGGCAGGCTTCGAACGACATCCAACATAATTTTTGCAGGAATGACGATGCTGCCTTTATTGGAAATATCAGCATTCATTCGGAATTCAATGCCCGTTTCATTATCATAGCCGGTAAGAACCAATGACTGATCAGCTGTCATGAGGATGCCATCTAATACGGGATTCGTTGAACGAACAGCTACCGATCTTTGAACGGTATTAAGTGCTTCTATTAGATTGTTTTTTGAGCATGTCAGTTTCATAATGACCTCCCGCGTTCCTCTTCATTATTTCTTAGATAATTCATCGATCTTCTTCTTCTATGTGTCAATACTGTGCAAAACGTATTTTTGTGTTGGTATATCAACTCTTTGGAAGTGTTAACAAAAAGTTAAATGAGTGTTACCTGTTTATGACAATTAAGGGTTATCCACTTCATCTTTTCTTTTAACATTTTGTCAACATTGTATAAACGTCTGTTTTTCAACAAATGTTGATGACTTTGTTGATTTATTGTAGTCGCGCTTCGATGTTAGCGATCGCTTCCTGAAGATTTTTATTTGTTTTTAGTTCTTCATTTATTCTATCACAGGCGTGCAATACCGTAGCATGATTTCTGCCGCCGAAAGCTATTCCTATTTCTTTAAGTGTATTGTTCAGTTTTTTGCGGCAAAGATACATTGAAATTTGCCGAGGTTCCACGATATTTTGACTGCGCTGTTTTGACTTTAAATCGTTAATCGTGACGTTATAGTAATTCGCTACAATTTCCATGATGAGTGGAATGTCGATCTCTTTTACCGCGCCGGGTTGGATGATGTTTTGAAGTGCTTGACGAGCCATGTCAAGAGACACATCTATATTCATAATCTGAAGCGCGCTGATTGTTTTAAAGGCGCCTTCAATCTCTCTTACGTTAGATGTCACATTATTCGCGATGTATTGAATAATGTCCGACGGGATATCAACTCCGTGTGTCTTACAAAGATTCAACAGAATTGCGACACGTGTCTCGAAATCGGGCGGTGTTATGTCAATAGTCAAGCCGCTCATAAAGCGCGTCCGCAGACGGTCAACCAGAGAAGACAGACTTTGAGGCGGTTTGTCACATGTGAGAACGACATTTTTTCCGGACTCATAGAGCGCGTTAAAGGTGTAGAAGAATTCGACCTGCATGCGATCTTTAGATTCTATGAATTGGATGTCGTCAATCAGGAGCATATCGGCCATACGATAATGATTGCGAAATTCCTCAAATTCGTTTTTTTGTACACATATGATGAAATCGTTGACAAATTGCTCCGTCTGAACGTAAACGACGCGTTTTTCGGGAAACATTCGACGCACTTTGTTACCGATTGCATGCAGCAAGTGCGTCTTGCCCAATCCGGATCCCCCATAAAGAAACAGGGGATTATAGTTACGCGGGCTTTCCATGGAAGCTATAGCAATGGAAGCAGCATGGGCGAAACGGTTGCCGGATCCGACAATGAACGAATCGAACGTGTAATTCGGATTGAAAATACCCGTCTGAAAAGAATTTGTGCCATTACTGTTAAATGAGATTGCGTTGTTGACATTTTGACTGCCGATAGTCTCGTTCTCGTGAATCGGCAGACTTCCATCCGGAAAAACCGAAATTTCAGTTTTATAATGCACGCGCGTATGATCGCGCAAAGCATCTTCAATCAAATCGCTATAAGGTTTCAAAAAATCTTGCGCAAGCTTATTTTGTACCGCTAAACCGAAAACGCGATCTGAAGCAATATAAGGTTTTACATTTAGAAACCATGTTCGGTAGTTTAAAGGATCCACTTTCTTGCTTAGCGTATTCTGACAGACGGCTTGCCAGATCGCTTTCGCATCAATACCCGAATTCACCATTCAACGCTCCAAAAACAAAGACATCTCGTCGATTCAAAAACATACATCCGGCAGGCATCTAAACAAAGGGGGGCCTTCGAAAAGGGGCTGCTGCCTTATCCCGGAAAAGATTATATTCACCATCCTACCAGAAAAAAAATCGCCGTCAACCGAAAAAAGTGCCTATTATCAGGCCTTTCAGTGCTATTTTAAACGCAATTTTTTTAACACTTTGTGACTTCTTTTTTGTTGAAAATACGAGATTTTGTTAATAAAAAAATGTGCTTTCCCAAGAGCGTTGATATTACAAAATTATGTAGTCATACATTGATTATTCAATGTTGAAAAAATCAAAGTTATTAACAAAAACAGAGGAATTGTGTTGATAACTCTTTTTTCAAATGTTAACAATGCATTGCGAATACTAAGAATATTTCAAAATGATGACAATTATTTACTTACAAGTGAATCACAGAGGAATCCGTTTTGCTAAATACTTCTCTGTTAAATCTTTCAGATGATTATCACAGGACTAATCTCTATTCCGATACGATTTTTGCAAGTGTTTCCAGAGCCGTGCTGATCTCGTCCTCCGTATTGGTTGCGCCAAACGAGAAACGGATGGTTCCTTCGGGGAAGGTGCCGAGGCTTTTGTGGGCAATCGGCGCGCAGTGGAGGCCGACGCGCGTCTTAACGGCACCTTGTCTTTCCAGTTCGTAAGCGACGAGGCTGTTATCTTTTTCGGGTACGTTAATGGAGACGACGGCGGTGCGGCCCTCTGTACTCGGCATTCCAAGAGGCACAACGCCCGGGATGTCCTTTAAACCGTCTAAGAACAACTGCGTAAGAGCCATCTCGCGACGATATAAATTGTTGATGCCGACTTTCTCAAGATAAAGAAGTGCCGCACGAAGCCCTATAATGCCGGGAATATTAGGTGTGCCGCTCTCAAATTTATCGGGCATAAACTCCGGTTGTTCAAACTGATTGGATTGGCTTCCCGTTCCGCCTAAGATGAGCGGCTGCATCTCAGATGAAAGCGCTCGCGTCGCGATAAAGCCGCCGATACCCTGAGGGCCGAGCAGCCCCTTATGTCCCGTAAAAGCAAGAAAATCGACATTCATCGCTGCTATGTCGATCGGAATGCTGCCTGCCGACTGGGCGGCATCCAGCGCGAAGCAAATGCCGCGGTCTCGGCAAAGTTGTCCGATTTCGGCGGCAGGTAAAAGGGTTCCGGTTACGTTGGAGGCGTGTAGCATAACGACTGCTTTTGTCGCTGGAAGAATCGCTTTTTTAATATCGTCGGGAGAGACCTCGCCGCGCGTATTGGCGGGGACGACACTAAATTGGACATCGCGTGTCCGAGAAAGCAGTGTTACAGGGCGCATCACGGCATTGTGTTCCATACCGGAAACAATGACATGATCACCCGGACGAAGAAAACCGCTCAGGAAGATGTTGATTGAATACGTGACGCTTGGCGTAAAAACAACTTGGCGCGGATCGTCGCCTCCAAAAAAAGATACTAAACGTTGACGCGTGTCGGCGATTTCCGCCTCGACGGCAAACGCCTCCTCGTAACTGCCGCGTCCAATATTGACGCCGTGTTTTTCCAACGTCGTTTTGATCGCGTCCCCTACGCCGGGCGCTTTAGGAAAAGAAGTGCTAGAGTGGTCAAGATAAATCATGGTTTTCTCCAAGGTCGTCGAGAAGGTCGTCGAGCCAGAGCCGGGATGAGGCATCGGAGGGCATGTACCAGGTGCTGATAGGCACAAGCTGCCATGGGAAGCAGGCGACGCCGTCAGGTGTGGCTTTACGTTTAAACTGACTATTGAAAAAACGCCGGATGAAAGAGGTTAGCCAGTGCTTCAGTTGGCCACGCGTATACGTGTCGTTAAAAACTTGTTCCGCTAAATCCAATATTTCAGACGGTTTTTCCTTTAAAAAAACGAAATGCCAGAGGAAGAAGTCGACGAGCTCGTAAGGCCCAACGGCGTCTTCCGTGATTTGGCGGAGCGAATCATCTGCATTAGGCGGTACAAGTTCCGGCGAAACAGGACGCGCAAGAATCTCTCGCAATGCAGATGCCACCGTCGCTTGAGCTTTTTTCGGCAAGATGTCCGGGAAAAGGGCGCCTTCTTCGAGCATACCGGCCGCTTCTTCTGCCATCAGACGAATTACCGTTTTGGAAAGAGACGCGTTAACGGCATACATCGACATCTGGTCACCGTTATACGTGCACCACCCGAGCGCCATTTCAGAAAGGTCGCCCGTGCCTACGACAAGTCCTTTTTCCATATTGGAAAGATCCATAAGAATTTGTGTGCGTTCTCTAGCCTGCGCGTTCTCATACGTCACATCATGCGTCACTCCATCATGTCCGATGGCCTCGAGGTGTGACGCCGTCTCGCGATGAATCGGTATCTCTCGAAAATCAACGTCCCCCGACTTGCCAAGTGTGCGGGCAAGTCTTATAGATGTTTTAGATGATCCGGGTCCCGGCATGGAACAAGCTAAAACAAAAGAGGGCTCGCGATGAAGAATGGACGTTGCTTTAAGACATACAAGAAACGCGATAGCGGAATCGAGGCCGCCGGAAAGGCCGAGCACCGGGCGGACTCCGACGGATTCCAGTCTCGCGGCAAGCGCATGAGCCTGGATCGTCAACGTTTCTGTGAAAAGCGTCCGACGATCGACGCCCGGCGCCTCAACAAGAGGAAAACGAGAACAGAGCAAGGAGCCTCGACTCACATTAAGTGAGTATTTTCTACGGAAGAATGATGACGTGCGATAAGTCGCAGGATCGTCCTGTGATAAGAAGGAGAGGTTCCTTGATTCTTTATCTAGATCAACGGCTTTGAAAGACGATAAGATATCGCCAATGTCGAACGTCGCGTACGTGACGCCGGTTGTGAAAGGATCGCTTTCCGCAAGGATGCGCTGTCCCGCGAGAATAAGGCGGCGTCCTGCAAAAACGCCTTCGCCGACCGACTCTCCGGAACCTGTTCCAGCGTAGACTACAAGCGCACCCTCATCGTCAGCAAATTGTGATAAAGCTTGCCGACCGGCCGATGCGGCGCCCGTCCATTCGGGTTGTGCGTCGGGAAGCAAAAAAAGCGGAAGCGCGCGGCCAAATCGCGCTATGATAAGGTTTTTCGCAGGCATTGGGAGGGGATGCTCGATGTGCAGAGGCGCCGAGTTCCCGGAAATATAAAGCGGAAGCCCTCGAATATTGTATTGTTTCTCATCTTCGAACGGTTCACGCAAACAGCGTTCTAAATCAGGATCGATATCGTCAAGGCTTAATCCGCGTTGCATTACATCGCCATAATAAGGCGTATTGAGATCCTTCTTGAAATCAGCAGAAAAGACGTCATGATCATAATTGGAATCGTCTAACGACAGAGGAATCTCCATTTTAAAGCACTCATCGAAACGACGAGTATCGTCAGGAAAATTTACGGACGGACTTTTATGATCTGTGTCGCTCGGATCAGCAGAACTTGAGTTATCATAACGGCCGCTCGAAAGTCGTGACGGATGAACGGTGTTAAGTTCGCGGGTAAGCGCTCGAATGCTTTCGGGATGAATCTTTGAAGGATCGGCAAAGACGGAACGTTCCGCCAGCCCTGACGGGTGAAGCGGTGTCATATGCCAAACGCGTCCCGCATAGAGCCAGACGGCTGCTTTTGCCAGTTTCGATCCAATCACTAGCGGCGCTGTAAGCACCGTGAGCATTGAGCTTTTCTCAGTGGAGTGCGCCAACCGTACAAGATGATATCGACAACTTTCCAGAAGTGTTTTCTGTAGAAAAAGCATGCCGCACGTCGCGCCAGTAAGCGCCAAGTCAGAAAAAAGCAAAAGGTCACACCCGCGATTCTCAGCAACCGTCATCTGTTCACGGATCGCGCGAGCGTTACTTTGCACGTCTCCGAGTTTTATTGCCGGAACGGCTGCGCCCAGCGTGATTCTCAGATCAGTACCATTGCTCAGCGGCTGTTTTTCTTCTTCCGGACACGGTAAGAACATGGAATCGATTATCAAAGGCTCTTGGACCTTTGTTTTGACCTGATCGGTTGAAGAAGAAAATGCGCGAGTCATTTCGGTTACTCCTCTTCTTGCTCAAAAGAGTTCAATGCTAAAAGGGTTCTGTTTCTTTCATCAGATCGTCCAGCTCATCACCATTGAGGAAAGGAGCCACTTCACGTCGGATAGCCAAGTTATAGTCGTTGAGCCAGCTTTTTTCTTCGGAAGAGAGCATTTCCGAAAGGATGGAAGCTCGATCAAAAGGAATGAAGGTCAGCGGTTGAAAACGAAGGAAGCGGTCGCCGGCCTCGTTGATGTTTTCAGGCTCTTCAATCAGCTCCGGCTTTCCTTCGCGTGTTTCAATCGATTGATTGGCCTTCAATACGACATAGTCGTTTTCAAGGCGAATGCCGTGTTTACCTTCACGGTAAACACCGGGCTCAATCGTGATGACATTGTGCTCGCGGAAACGATAAAGACAGGTAGGGCTGTTGCTTAATCCCTGCGGACCTTCATGGACACCTGCAAGATACCCGAAACCGTGTCCCGTTCCACACTTGTAGTCCAAGTTGTGGCGCCACATGACGGAGCGCGCCACTGCGTCGAGCGCGATGCCGCAGGTGTATTTGAGAAAAGGCAGAGACGCAAGAGCGATATGTGATTTCAGTGTCAGCGTAAAGTCACGCTTTTCCTCGTCGGTCAGCGGGCCGAGCGCCACAGTGCGCGTGACGTCCGTTGTGCCGTCCATGGATTGTGTGCCGCAGTCCACCAGATAGAAACTCTTTGCTTGGAGCGGGCTTCGTTTTGATTTCGTCGCCTGATAGTGCATCATGGCCGCGTTCGGACCATATGCTGAGATGGTTGCAAAGCTTTCGTTGATGAAGCCCTCCGTCTCGGCGCGGAGACTATGCAATTTTTCCGCGACGTCGTATTCATCCATGCCGAGCGCGACGGCTTTCTTTTTTACAAAATAGAGGAAACGGGTAATGACGACACTCTCACGTACGCCCGCCGTAAATTGATGGCGCAATTCAGTAACGTTCAGCTCCGCTTTTGTAAGGTAGGGGATATCCTCTTTCTCGATGACTCGGACGTGTGCAGGAAGCGCTCTGAAGAGCGCGCGACTTACGCGCTTAGGGTTGAGTTCAATTGCGCCCTTCGGAAGTTGGTTGAGCGCTGTGGCAACGGTGTCATAAGGGCGTAAGGAGATTTTTTGTCCCTTGAAATAAGCGCCGATCTCGTCGGTCACTTTATCGATATCAATAAAAAGGAAGGCAGCGTCATGCGTTATGAGCGCAAAGGCTAGTGACAACATGCTTGACGGGATATCCCTGCCCCTGAAATTCATGAGCCACGCGACATCATCCAGTCCTACGTACAATGCAAAATCAGCTCCGTCTTTTTTCAACTGATCGCGAACATCGTCGATCTTTGAGATTGCGGTGCGTCCGGTGTACTCAATCGGATGTAAGAACAGTGCACCTTTAGGAAGCCCGGGGCGGCCTGCCCAAATATCGCCAACAAGATCGAGATCCGTCACCAGAGAGATACCCTTTTTCTCAAGACGTTCCTCAAGGCGTTTTGCTCTCGACTCAGGAAAGACGTTGCCGTCAACGGAAATGCGCGATCCTTTGGGAAGTGATTCGAGCATCCAGTCTTCCGGCCCAAGCACACCGCTTGCACCGAGCTTCATTAAGCCAAAAGGCGTATTCTCTATTTCCTGTGCCGCTTGGATATAGTAGCGTCCGTCTGCCCAGACCAGCGCCTCTTCTTGCGTAACAACTGCCGAGCCCGCCGATCCTGTAAACCCTGATAGCCAAGCTCTCGTTTGAAAACGAGGCGCCACATACTCTGAATTATGCGGGTCCGACGTGATAATGTAGCAACAATCGATTGCACGGTCACGCATTAACGCGCGAAGACGGTTAACTTTTTCTGTTTGAGTCATGGGACAGCCACCTTGCTTTTCTAGTTTCTATTCAATCGCTATAATCGATCTTTCCATCGCCACTTCATTTTGATCTTGTTGATCATTGTAACACCGCAATGAACTCTTGTATAAAAAAAGCGAATTACATACTGTGTTGTGTTTAGCGTGAGTTCTGATCTGTACTATAATGTACAAGAAATCTTTTGATCTGTTCGACGAAAGTGTTATTTTTGTTTGCAAAATAAGGAGAACGGATCACTCGAAAAAAGAAAACAGATCGTCGGATCTTAAAAAACAGAGGGGGAGTTTTTTATGAAGACGCTTTTTCAAAACGCTAAAGTTGTAGACGGTTCAGGGGGGCAGGCTTTTTTTGCCGACGTGTTGGTGGACGGGGATCGTATCGTAGAGATCCGTCGGTGGCCGAGATCGCGCGCTTTTCAAAATGAAAAGAACACGGCGATCGCGTCAGAAGGAGATGCGACAGCGCAAAAGAAAGACGACGTTTGCGCAGACTCAAACGACGCAAACGTGCAGTGTGTTGATGTTGCCGGGAAAGTGCTCGCACCCGGTTTTATTGACGCTCATTCGCACAACGACTGGTTTTGCCTCAGGCGCGACGGGAGAGAGCGGTTTTTTGACACCTTTATAAAGCAGGGGATCACCAGCATGGTGATGGGAAACTGCGGGTTCTCAGCAACCGGCTTTCAGGAAGATTCTCCTTATCTTGATGACCTCGGCGGTGAGCTTTTTCATCTGGATCCTTCAGAGCGATTCGGCTCATGCGAAGAGTGGTTGGACGCAGTAGACAAGAACTGTCCGGTCAACACGACGACGCTTCTTGGGCATGGAACGGCGCGGCTTGCCGCTGCGGGACTTCAGAAGGTCGAGCTTTCACCTAAAGAAGAAGAAAACATGCTGCAGACATTAGAAAAGGGGCTTCAGGAAGGCGCCGCAGGTATTTCGCTTGGACTGATGTACTTGCCCGGTATTTCCGCGTCGATGGGAGAGCTTGAAAAGGTCGCCTCGCTGTGCGCGAAATACGACAGGATTCTCACGGTACACCCGCGCGCCGAGTCAAAGAGATCGATGAGTTACAGCCTCTTGGGTCGCAGTCACCTTTTGCGCGCCATGGATGAGCTCGATTATCTGACGCGCGCGACTGGATGTCACCTTGAGCTAAGCCACCTCATATTCGTCGGTCGATCAACATGGAAAGATGTCGATGAAGCGCTTGAGATTCTGGAGAACTTGGAGCGCGACGGCTACAAGGTCGGCTTTGACATGTACCCGAAAAATTACGGTATGTCGGTGATCACGGTCGTTCTTCCTGATTGGTACCAGCAGCTTGATGTTGAAGCTCGAAAATCACCGTGGGTACAGTTCAAGCTCCGAATCCTCATTGCGATCACGACACGCCTACTCGGCTTTGGTTTTGCAGACATTAAGTTAGCATACGCCGGAGAGAAACATCCGGAATATAATGGGCGATTTATCAGCGAAATTGCGGAAACAGAGGGACGAAAGCCGGTTGATGTATACCTTAATATTTGCGAGGACAGCGATTTCAAGGCGCGCGTTTTGATGGGATCCTATCAGAACAAAGAGATCGTTGATCGCCTGATGGTTCATCCGCAGTCCATCTATATGACGGATGCTTGGTACGAAGAAAAAGGTGTACAGTACGACTCCATTTACGACGCGTTTCCGATGCTGCTGCGCTTTGCTCGTGAAAAACAAATTCCGATCGAAGACACCGTTCATCGTATGACCGGAAAAACGGCTGAACGCTTCCGGATACCGAAGCGCGGTTTCATCCGCGAAGGTTACTTTGCCGATCTTGTCATTCTGGATCCGGCAACTGTTGCGGAAGGGGCAGAAACAGAAGACTCTCCCGTCGGGATTGAGCACGTGTACATCAACGGCCTGAAAGTTTATGACTCAGATGAAGGTCTCCTGCCCGAGCGTCACAATGTGGGGCGTGCGATTCGGATTGGCTGATTTAAACGTCAAGCACCTCTGCCGCCTTGATTGCGAGGCCGCACTCCATTCGCTTGCGAAACAGCTCGCAACCGTTCTCATCGACGCCGAAGAGATCGCCGGTTGTATGAAAAGCATTGGCGGCGCATCCGCCGGAGCAATAAAGTTGCGCCCAACAGTCGCGACAGGCTTTCCTCGATAAAAGATTGAGATGGCGATAGGTGTCCTGAAGCGCCGTATTGGTGATGCCGTCCCATATATTGCCCATGAGGAAGGCGGGGTTATCGACCAGCTGATGGCATGGGTAGAGATCGCCCGTAGGGGTGACTGCGAGATATTCTGTTCCGGAACCGCAGCCCGCGATCCGCTTGTAAATACAGGGACCTTTTTCAAGGTCGATCATGTAATGAAAGAACGTAAATGGCCGGTCTTCTCGCCGGCGCTGAATCATTAGGCTCGCGAGCTCTTCATACTGTTGTTTAATAAAAACAATATCGTCCGATGTGAGTGCGTACGGCATATCAGTCGGCGACACGACAGGCTCCATGCTGATTTGCGTAAAGCCAAGCTCTAAAAGGTGTATCACATCGTTGAGGAAATCGGCATTGGCGTGCGTGAAGGTCCCGCGCACGTAATGTGTGCCGCCTGTGCTTTGGCGAACTAATTCTTGGAATTTTGGCACGATGGTATCGTAGCTGCCTCTTCCCTGTCGATCGACGCGAAAACGGTCATGGGTTGCTTTTCGTCCGTCAAGACTCAACACAACGTTATCCATTTCGCGGTTTGTAAAATCGATGACGTCGTCGTCAATAAGGATGCCGTTCGTCGTGAGCGTGAAGCGAAAACGCTTGCCGGTCTTGCTTTCCAGCGACCGCGCATAAGCGACGGTCTCTTTTACCATAGGCCAGTTGAGTAACGGTTCGCCGCCAAAAAAATCGACTTCAAGATAGTGCCGGGCGGCCGAATGTTCAACCAAAAAATCAATAGCGCGTCTTCCTGTTTCAACAGGCATGAGAGCCTGCGATCCCTTGTAATTCCCCTGTCCTGCAAAACAATAACTGCACGCCAAATTGCACGCGTGCGCGACGTTAAGACAGAGCGCCTTGATGGCGCCGTCCGCTTTGCCGAAAGCGCAACTTTCATGATTTTTCTGGCTGACGACCCCGTTCCCGCCGTCGCGAGAACAGGATTCACTGCCGTCCGTTTGAATACCGCGGTGCTTGCGATCACACTCGAGGTCATTAGATATCGAAAGATTTTGGTGTTGATTAAAAACACACCATTTTTCGGAAGGATCCTTTTCGCAGAAAAGTTTGTCGTCGTAAGTTAACGCCAGAAGGGCGTTCATGGCTTCTTCAATGTCGCTTTTTTTATAACGAGACGACAGAGTGTCGATAAGCTCATGGCGCAGGTTGCTGTTCCAAGCACTATTATTTGTAAAAGAGTGATTTTCGGTCAACGCGGGGAGGGAATCACTGGAAATCACGGCGGGGGCAGCATCAGAAAGAACAGAGGAAGAATCACCTGTAAGAACAGCCAGCGCGACATCGCGCGGCACTTCTTTGAGGCGCTCTACAATGGCGTAGACGAGATCGTCGACAACGTGAATGCTTCCGCTGTAGACGTCGAGTACGAGGTTGTATCCGAGAAGTTGAAATGCGTGAATCAAAGCAGGTTATAGGTTAGATCCGATTCCTCTTAAACTTTTCTAAAGAAGAGGACATCGAATTTGAGACGCACAAACGCCTTTAAATGCAGCGTTCAGAATCAAAAGGCGCTGCGACAGGCGTAGGCGTGAAGGATCCGGATTACTGTTCGCAGGCCTGATTGACGACGCCGCTCGATGTTTTGCAGGCAGACTGGCAGGAGGTCTGGCATTCGCCGCAGCCATCATGCCGAGTCTCGTCGATGAGGTCACGTGTTTTCAAAGTAACAATGCGTGGAGTCGTTTTCATAAAAAACCACCTTTCTAAACTTGCTTTAGCAGTATAGCATGCTTGACGGATGATGCGTATATGAACGGTCTTGTGATACCGCTTTATTTAGTTATAAGGACATATCTTCAAAAATCGCGATTGCTATACCGAATAATGCTGCTGCTTGTAGCGTTCTAGGATCGAATTCAGTATCTTCGTAAATTCTCTTTAGGCGGTATTGTATTGTATTAGGGTGAAGAAACATATCCTCTGCCGTTTTTTTTATTGAACCATTATTCTGAAAATGATTCTTCAGCAAAAGAAAGGTTTCAGTTAATTCAGAAAGATTGTCTGTTTTAAATATTTTGCGGAGATAACCCAGTTTGACGTCGTAAGGAACATAGTCCAAAAAAATCTCCAAGTCAAGGTCATCGTAAAGAATCAAATTTTGCTTCCTTTTTTCAGCCGTTTTCATGGCTAAAACGGCCTGATGGTATGAATCCAGAGGACGGTCAGTCGGTTGTAAGGCGTCAAGACCGACGGAGAGTTTGATTTTTAGCTGTTTTTCAATTTTTTGGCAGATGGTGTCAATGTTGTTCAAAATCTTTTTTTGTGATTGTCCAAAAAAGAAAATAATAAATTCGTTATTCTCTTTCAGGATAACGGTGTCAAGGTTGAACCGGAAATAATTGCGGATCAGAAGGTCGGCGGAATTTAACACCGATAATCCGTCTTGAGTCTGTCCTAGTTGCTCACGATCTGGATAGGATATAGCGCAGATTCTATATTGTTGCCAGTTTTTTATGTTAAGCAATTTAATTTGTTGGAATAAGACAATGTCCTTATTTAGAGAACTTTCAGAAAAAAGCCAACGTTTTATGATGTTTTCTTTTATTCTTATGTCTTGAATTTGGAAGTTCTTATTCATTTCTGTGGTGACAAATATTTCGGTCGCCTTTTTCAGCACTGGACCCAAAATATTAACTTCATTGTAGGGGCCTGTAATTCCTAGAACACCGATTTTTCTATTGAAAACAATAATCGGCATATTTAATCCTGCTTTCATCAGTGTAGTATCATCTTTCGGATCAATATAAAGCTCATCTAAGTCCTCTCTGATGATTTGAAAAGCGATCTCATGAAGTTGACCTACTCGTGTAGCATCCGAACTTGCAATAATGATTCCTTCCGAGTTCATGATGTTTATATTCTTGTTGACAGTTGTGCCGATTTCGGAGACGATGCTGTCGGCCAGTTCCCTGCTGATTTGGAGATCTATAGTGTCATATTTCATAGCATTACCTCTTTGATATTAAGATTAGTATGTCGCATAAAATGAATTAAAAGAGTCATTTCACGTTGAAAACATGCTTTTTTGTTTTGTAAAACAAAAAAGTATAGATATTTTCATTTTAGTCTATATTAACAATATTGTCGAATTGTTATACGTTAATTATGTGCAAAAAGACAAACATTCTTCTGGTTTTGAATTTTATATAAACCAAGTAAATAATTCGGGCGATTGTTCAGAGGTGAAATGTGCTAAAAGACAAAGTAATCGTTATTCCAGATTCTTTTAAAGGGACAATGAGCTCTGTTCGTGTTTGTGAGGTCATTAAAAAAGCTTTAACAGACGCCATACCAGATCTTGAAGTTTTAACAATTCCTATTGCGGATGGGGGCGAAGGGACAGTGGCGGTTTTTCGTTCTTTGTTTGGCGGAAGTGTTGAAATAGCAAAAGTTCAGAATTCCGTAAAAAGAGAGGTTACAACTAACTATACAATTCTGCCTGACAAGACGGCTGTTATCGAAATGTCTTCCGTTGCAGGTCTTCCTGGAATGGGAAATGAACTCAATGTTTATGATGCGTCGACTTATGGTGTCGGAGAGCTTGTGGTGGATGCTCTTGACAAAGGTGTTCGTAAATTAATGATTGGCCTTGGAGGCAGTTCAACGAATGACGGTGGAGCCGGAGCAGCTGCAGCCATGGGTGTTCGTTTTATTGATAAGAACGGGTTGGAAATTATCCCCGTTGGGCGCACACTACAAGATATTTGCTCAATTGATATGAGTCAGGTTCATCCGGCGGTTTTCCAATCCTCTATTTCCCTTATTTGTGATGTCGATAATCTACTCCTTGGCCCGGAAGGTGCCGCTGCGGTCTTCGGTCCACAAAAAGGGGCAGACGAAGCAGGCGTTCTTTATCTAGAAAACGGTCTGCGTGTGTTTGCGGAGGTCATAAAGAAGGATCTTGGCATTGATGTAACGGATTTGCGTGGAGGAGGAGCGGCAGGTGGGATGGGGGCAGGTTTTTTCGGTCTTTTCAAGGCGAAGATACATCAAGGAATTGACTTCCTGCTGAATGAAGTGCGCTTCGATGATCAGCTTGAAAAAACATCACTTGTGATTACGGGAGAAGGTCGCCTTGACTCTCAGAGTTATCAGGGAAAAGTAATATCAGGTATTGCAAAAAGGACAGCCAAAAAGAATGTACCCTTGCTGGCGGTTGTCGGAGACGCCGATAACGATAAGAGAAAAGATCATGACTATGGAATTACTTCTGTTGTAAGTATCAATCGCATCGCTGCTCCATACAAGGTCTTAAAAGCTCGTTCAGAACAAGATTTGTATGACACGGTATACAACATTTTTAATCTGATTCATATTCTGAATAAAGCATGATGTTCCTCTTACATTCAGTGTGTGAACTCATGAAATAAGGAGAAAAGGGAAAACATGCAAGCGATAAAAAGAAGGGATTCATTCGTAAAAGGAAAGGAGGAGAGTGTGAAGATCGGATTAGGAATTATGGGAAAGCTAATGGCTAAACAACTTCTCAAAGCATGATAAGAATCAGTCGCTATTAATGCAATTGAGGAGACGGTGAACATTGATGCGGAAGCGCGAGTTGCTGCCTTAAATCAAAAACACTGAACTTGAAAGGAGGAAATTGATATGAATAACGTTCCAAAGGAGTTTTTCCCTTGGCCGGGGCACACTGGAAATTGGGGAAAATGGAACAACGACCGAGGTTCGTTGAATTACATTACCCCGGAGGTGACCTTGAGGGGGGCTCGTTCCATCCGTCAGGGCAAAGCGATTGCTTGCTCGCGGCAAATCACAATGGTAAACCCCAGCGATCCCAGTCGTGTACCTGCGAAACACAAAATGTATCCCCACCTAGGTGATGAAAACGCCCTGTTTAACGGCACTTTCGACGAACTTACTTTCCGTACCCACAGCATGCTCAACACCCATATTGATGCTTTTTGTCATGTGGGAATTGCCGGTTACAGCTTCAACGGCTACCGTCTGTTCGAAATTGTGACAGAGGAAGAAGGTGCTAAAAAGTTAGATATCACCGATATGATCAACATCGCCACCCGCGGGGTGTTTATTGACGTGGCACGTGCACGCGGTGTGGATGGGCTCCGCCCTGGCGAATATGTGACGCCGGGCGATTTGGAGCCGCTACTGGAGAGACTTGAACCCGGTGACGCGGCTGTGGTTCGGACAGGTGTTATGAACGTGGGAGGCAATGTAGACGAGAAGGACGAGGACGGTAATCCCAAAATTCATTACGGCATCGCAGGTTTCCACGCAGACTGTATTCCCCTCTTGGCGGAGAAAAAGATCAGCGTGCTCGCGTCTGACTCGCCGAGCGATAGCTATCCTTGCCCCGTTCCGGGGCTCACCGGTCCTCACGATTCACCGGTACATGGTTTGTGCCTAACGTTGTATGGTATTCCGCTGTGCCACAACATGGATCTGGACGAAGTTGGTCGCCTTTGTGCCGAAACGGGCCAATATGAATTTATGTTCACGGTGGCAGCGCTGAACTTGCCTCGTGGCACCGGTTCGCCCGTCACACCTCTGGCTATCCTCTAACGGGAAGGAGTGTTATAAATGAAAATTACAAAAGCGACCATTTTTTTTCCGCGCAAAGGAGTGGCAGCAACCTTAGGTGTCCGCGTTTACACGGATGAAGGCATTTATGGCGATGGGGAAGTGGCTGTAATAAACGCAAATTATGCAAGCTTTGGTGCTTTAAGAGATCTCTTGCCGTTCATTATTGGCAGGAACCCTCTTGATACTGAGGCAATCTGGGATGACCTCTATAAGAAAACGTTCTACGGTCAAAACGGAGGGCAAGCATTTTTTGCGGGACTTGGAGCGATTGATCTAGCTCTTTGGGATATTAAAGGAAAATTCTTTGATGTTCCGTTATACGTACTTTTAGGTGGCAAAAAACGTGACAAAATTCGCGCATATGCCTCACAATTGCAGATGGCTTGGGACTATGATCCGACCGGTGGCAATAGGAGTCATGATGGTGGCAATTCCTATGCATTCTTAGACAAGCTGTTTGCAAATAAACCTGAACAATTCGCCGCAAATGCGAAGTACTGCGTTGAAGAACTTGGCTACGATGCCATCAAAATTGACTTTTTCAATAACGATGAAAATGGCCGTCCTTTAACAGAGCTTGACCGTAATGGACTCCTAAAATCGCGCACTCTTGCACTTGTTGTGGATCGTGTTGCGGCAGTTCGTGAGGCCATAGGTCCCGATGTCGATCTGATCGTAGAGAATCATTGCTATACCGACGCGCAAGCAGCTATCCAAATTGCACAAGCTATTGAGAAATATAACATATACTATTTTGAAGAGCCGTGCACGCCCTCGCCTCGAATGTCAAAATATGTTAAAGACAATATTAACATTCCCGTTGCAAATGGCGAACGAATTATCTCACGCTGGGAATATGTTGATTATTTCGAGGAAAATTCTATTCAAGTTATTCAGCCCGATATGGGGAATAATGGCGGTATAACAGAAGTTAAAAAGATATGTGATATGGCTTATGTCTATGATGTTGGAGTACAGCTCCACGTTTGCGGCTCGCACCTCATGACACCGGCGTCGCTGCATTTGGAAGCAGTTATTCCGAACTTCTTAATTCATGAACACCATGTAATTTCGCAATGGTCGGACTACATCCTTTTCACTGACAGAACCTACGATCCTGTAAATGGATACTTCGAAATTCCTGATCTTCCCGGTGCCGGTATTGAATGGTCAGATTACACGCTCAATTGCGAAGAACAAATCACTATTGAATAACTGAAGCTTGTCGGCCAGCACTCTTCAGTCTGTTCTGTTCCACCGGTGTATATACACCATTAAGAAAAATGAAAGGATAAAATCAATATGTCTAAAATAACATTTAAAGATGTGCCAGCGCCGCCCGCCGGCAAGCTAAAAACGTTGGATCTTTTTCTCATTTCCATGGGCGGAGTCATTGGTGCAGGAGTGATTACTCTGATAGGACCTGCAATAGGCATGACTGGTTATTCTGTATGGTTAGCATATGCGGCAGCAATATTGCTCGGGTTTTTAATGATATTCCCAATTATTATAGCTAGTACAACGATTCGCGTCGGTGGAGGAATCTACTCTTTGTGCGGAGGCATGTCCAATCCAACGATAGCCGGAATGATGAGTTACACCTACATGATTTATGTATTAAGCGCTGCAATATTTGCCATCGCGATACGTACGTATCTCGGGGAACTATTTCCCGCCTTAAACACTGTATGGACTGCTGTAATCGTCTTAACCATTTTCTACGTGATCAATTTGCTGGGACTTAATGTTTTTGCAAAAGCGGCGGCCATAATGACGTGGGTTCTTTTCGCCGGATTAATATTGTTCATAGCCTATGGTTTGCCACAGATTAGCCAGCCAATATTCGATTTTGGCGGAGAAAAGTTCTTTGCCGGCGGCATAAAAGGATTCGCAGCCGCAGCATTTCTTCTTATGTACTCCACACAGGGGTACTATATTGCCATTTTTTATGGCGCAGGTGCAAAGAAAGCAACCCGTGACATTCCTAAGGCCATACTGCTTTGTATTCCGTTCTTAATCATTCTTTATGTCGGTGTTGCCATCGTTAATGTCGGCGTTTTACCTCTGGAAGAGACCGCCGGGAAAACGTTAATTGTTGCAGCAAAGAATATTATGCCTCCCACATTAGCCACTGTATTCATAATAGCAGGACCAATAATGGCCTTGACGACAACGCTCAACGCGAATTTCTCTATGAATATGTATCCTCTCCGCCAAGCTTGTCGTGATGGATGGTTGCCGCGTTCTTTTGCTACGGAAAACAGGTACGGCATCCCATGGAAAGTTTTAACGTATCAATATCTTATCGCTCTTATTCCCTTATTGTTGAATTTCAACATCACATTAATAACAAACAACATCCAGTTGGTTTTGACGTGCATCAATGTCTTTGTAGTTCTCGGCATTTGGAACATACCCAAGAAATTTCCTGAAGCATGGGCAAAATCAAAATTGCATATGCCCAAAGGATTGTTCTATATGTTCATGTGTATAGCTATCGGCATTAACGGGATTATTTTTGTCAACTCGCTATTGTCGCTAACTCCTGCAGTAGCCATAGGCAATTCGGTATTACTTATTGCCGCAGTTGCTCTCGGGCTTATTACAAGCAAAAAAGGGAATGTTATTATTGAGACTTCTGTTTGGACAGACAATGGCGCAGGGAGCGACGATTAGTCTTTTTTGAAAGAAATAGGTCAAAGTAATTAAAAGCTAGTAGTTCTATCCCCCATAGTATTTGAGATAATTATTCACAATACTATGGGGGTTTTATGCAGATAAAATGTGTTTTTTAAGACATCTTTATCATCCGGGAAACGGAAGGTGTTTAAAAATCTAAGTTGACCATAGTTGACCATATAATAAAATATTTAAAGAGAGAAAATACCGTTCTTCCATATCTTGGAGAATTACTTTGAGTACTGTGTTGCCGCCAAGCAAGGGCGCGTTGTCATCCAGAACGTGGACTATAGAAAGCTGAGCCTTTGCTTACTGTTCAATTGCTGATTGCATAGCTGTGCAATCAAGGCATTGTATCCTCAGTTGCATCGCTTTCTTTTTCACCGTGAGGATACATGGGCACGATTAATTTAAATTAACAAGAGGTGCATATGCTTTTTTCTCTTCCCTATGGACATGGCCACCTTCCTCTTTTTGTTCCAGATCAGTATTTGGAAGGTGTGCTAAGACACAAACCCTTTATACAAAACCCAAATGAAAGTGAAGCAGACATCGTGCAACGGTCTTTGAATTCGCCGATATCTTCACCAACGCTTGATGCGCTTGCTCGTGGGAAGCAATCAGTTGTGATTATTTCTAGCGACCACACGCGTCCTGTTCCAAGCAAAATAACGATGCCTTTATTGTTGGCACAAATACGGAAAGGGAATCCCAACGCTCTTATAACGATCTTAGTAGCAACAGGCTGTCATCGTGCTCCAACATACTCAGAATTGATTGATAAGTATGGTGAAGAAATTGTAGAGCATGAGAGAATTGTCATTCATGATTGCGACGATACAAACAACATTGTTTACTTTGGGCGACTGCCTTCGGGAGGAGCCTGTTATATCAATCGATTAGCGATCGAAACTGACTTGTTAGTTGCAGAGGGATTTATCGAGCCTCATTTTTTTGCAGGATTTTCCGGAGGACGCAAGAGTGTTCTTCCAGGTATCGCTTCTCGGAGTGCAGTACAGTATAACCACTGTTCTGCTTTTATTGACCATCCTTGTTCAAGAACGGGGATATTAGAGCAGAATCCAATCCATGAAGATATGATGTGGGCAGCAAGAAAAGCGCGACTTGCTTTTATTCTAAATGTTCTTTTGGATGAAAATAAACGTGTTGTTTATGCCGTTTCCGGCGACATGGACTTAGCTCACTTAGAAGGATGCGACTATTTGATGAAGCATGCATTGTCAAGAACACGCCCTGCTGACATCGTTGTTTGCACGAATGGCGGCTACCCTCTAGATCAGAATCTTTATCAGGCTGTGAAGGGAATGACTGCTGCAGAGGCGGCTGTACGCGAAAACGGTATCATTGTCATGCTTGCAAAAGCGGAAGACGGCATTGGCGGAGAACATTTTCAAAGACAGTTATCTTCAAGCGATGACTTGGAAGCGTTACATCAAATATTTTTAAGCAGGGACGCTACAGAAACGGAACCAGACCAATGGCAGACTCAGATTTTATTGCGAGTTTTGAAAAAAGCGAAAGTGATTTTGGTGAGCAGTCTGCCTGCTGAAGTCGTTCAATCGTTGCATATGATTCCTGCGAATACCGCACAAGAGGCGTTTGACTATGCGACAACACTTCTTAATAATGATGAAATACGTGTAACAATTATTCCTGACGGCGTTGGTGTAGTAATTCAAGGAACAGAAGATACTCATGCGTAGCGCTTATAGAGATCAAGATCATGGCGGTTCTGAATTGTGTTATCATCATCTTCTTTAGCCATTAAGCAAAAGACAACGCATATTTGGAAGAGAGTGAATCGTTATGATTTCAATAGTGCCATTCACGGTAGACAAAATAGATGATGTGATTACCTTTGAAAGACGTTTAAGAAGGCAAGAGCCGGATACGTACTTATGGGATGCCGGTGAAGATTATAGGAAAGCATTACAAGATAGTTTTCATGATCCGCGTTTTGTGAACTCGGTCTCTCTCTTAGCGTATAGAAGCGGAAAAGTGATTGGAAGAATCGACGCCTCAATCATAAGCAGCAGAAGCGATGCTTCCTGTGACGCCGCTTATTTAGATTGGATTTGTGTTCTAAAAAGTGAGCGACACAGTAATGTGGCGCAAAAGATGCTTGAAGAATTAAAAAAGACCCTCAAGCATAAAAAGGTAGATGTGCTAATAGCATTGATGGCCAGTAACGAAGAAGCTCAGAACTTCTATCGCTCCATTAAAAATGCTTCAATTCAAGATGGAGCAATATGGATTAACACGAATTGAAATTCATAAAGGATGTTTTGAGATTTGGCTCTCAGCTCGAAACAGAGAGATATCCAAACAATACCACGAAGTATTTTGCGGCAATTCCTTTGATGGATTGACGGTGTTTCACGATAAGAAGAATCAGGACGCTATCATTGAATGCATCTTGATCACCGCGCCTGATTTTGAGAATCAGAACGTTTTGATAGAGATCTTTGAACAAGGTGCCAAGAAGTTCCTAACGGCAGTAAGTACTCTTATTACAATACAATCTAATTACAATACAATCTAAAAAATTACATGCTAACTAAGAAATATATTCCGAACATATCCGTTGGTACACGCTATTCGAATTTTCGCAGAACTTTTCCGTAACGCTTCTCGCCGAGGTACTCGTTATCTTCGACAACTTTCTGTCCGTTGAGGAAGACCATGTGAATGCCCTCGGGTTTTTCCGTACAGTTCGCCGTGTTTGCACGCTCCTTGATTGTGTCTTTGTCGAAGATCACGAGATCAGCGTAATATCCTTCTTTGATAAGTCCGCGCTCTTTTATCCCGAATTGCTTGGCCGGGAGCCCTGTGCACTTGTGCACGGCTTCCTCTAGCGGGAATCCCTCCCAGTCGCGACCTATGGTGCCGATAAAGCGCGGAAAATGCGCGTAAAGGCCGGGATTGCTGTTTCTGTCACCGCCGATAACGTCGCTGCCGCAGGAAAGAAACGGAAGCTGAAAAACGGGAAGCGCCGTTTTTAGCAGCGCATCGTTGTCGTCGAATGTGTTCTCCTCTACTCCCTCATAGCTCAAAGACACACACATGTAGAGGTTGAAATCTTCCTCAAGGGTGAGATCAAGGAAAACTTCATAGGGTTCATCGCCTTGACCGCGTTCGTTCGCGATCTCGGCAAGCGTTTTGCCTTCAAAAGAGAGGTTTTCGGGCTGCTTGAAATTGAAAAGTCGAAGCTGATGTGCAAATCGATTGGCCGTTCCTCCGATCACAACGATCTGGTTGTAAACCGGGAGAAGCGTATTCCACGTCTCGAAACCGGAAGATATGGCCGTCGTGAGGTATTCGACAACCTCTTTGCGAATCGTCTCATCTTTCAGTCTTTCCGCTGCCTTATCGACACCGCCGTCGAAAAGCCAGTAAGGGAAAAATTCGTTGGGCGTCGTCATGGAGAACAGGAGGGCGACAAGATCGATGCCGATGTCTACACCGCGCTCCATCGCCATGTCGATCTCGCCGACGCCTTCAAAAAATTCCGGCAATGCTTCGTCGCAAAAAGGCGCGTAATGAGAAATCTGTAACGGAACGCCGAGAGTCTCCGCGATTGTGATAACCTCTCGAGTCGCATCTGCCATGCCGATGCCGAGACTGCGAATATGCGCGCTGATACGCCCGCCATAATCCTTGAGGTCTGAACAGATATAAATCATTTCTTCCGTGTCGGCAAAAGCGCTGCTCACATACTCAAGGCCAAACGATACACCCAGCGCGCCTTCTTCCATCGATTGTCGGATAAGAGCCCGCATCTGTTCGCGTTCTTCGTCACTGGCCTTCCCGCTCTTGAAACCCATAACGGAAGAGCGGACGGTCGAAAAGCCGACATAGAAAGCTGCGTTCACGATGGGATTATTTTCTTCCACCATGTTAAGAAAGCTGTCGAGTGTGCGGCATTCCTCTTCAGGCGGCCACTTTCTTTGAGAAAAGGTTTCACCAAAAAAGTGCTTCTGTTCGCGGTAACCGGGAGGAATAGCCGGAGCGGGAGATATGCCGCAGCATCCGCAGATGACCGTCGTAATTCCCTGATACAGAAGCGGGATGAGACAAGAAATGTCTTCTTTGTTGCCCAGTATAAAATCATAGTGCGTGTGCGCATCGATGAAGCCGGGACTGACAACCAAGCCTGCCGCGTCAATGATGACAGCGTCATCCGATGTGAGATTGCCAACGGCGACAATTCGATCACCTTCGATTAAAATATCGGCATTTCGGCCGGGAGACCCCGTGCCGTCAACTAAATTACAGTTTTTGATGAGTGTTTTCATTGACACGATCCTCTCTTATCTCGTCAATAGAGAAGGGCACAATTAAAAATGGGCTCTTTAAACAAACAGACCTTAAAAAAACGCTAAATGGAAGCAAGGACTGCCTCGGCAGTCCTTGCTCTATACATCCGGCGATCAGTCGAGTTTCGCGAATTCTTCGTCCACTTTCGCCAAAAATTCAGGCGTCAGCACTTTAGGAACGAATTTTGCCGCCTCTGGAAGCGTCATTTTCATCGCGAGTTTAATGCCGGGAGTCTTCAGGATGCCGGGTTGCAACTCTTCTGCGATTGCAGATAATTCAGGAGTATTAACGATCTCCTCGATCTTTGTTTTCTCAACAGAATATTTTGCCATGTTTAATTCTTCCTTTCCGTTTGTCGTATGTTCATGATCCTACATAAACATCTCTAACTCTTCGAACACTTTGTCCGCCGCCTCAATAGCGTATCGGACGTCATCCTCAGTGTGTTCGTCACTACAAGAATACCTCTGAAGGTTGTAGACGCCAAGTTGATTCATGCGCGTAGAGAAATAGAAATACAGAACTTGGTCGCAATTCTCGAGCGCGTCTGCGTTGTTGATAATCTTGTCTTTTGTTGTAATGACGGGCACAATCGCAGCCGGGAATCCTTGAACAATCAAAGGAATCCCATGTGCTTTCGCCCGATCAAGGAATCCTTCCGCGAGCATATTGCCCAGACGAGCAATCTTCTTGAGGATTGCGCCGTCATTCTCGGCCAGAATTGTGGTCAATCCGACAATGGCGGCAGAACAGAGAGGATGCCCTTGGAATGTACCCGCCGACAGCGTTTTGCATTCGACGATTCCTTCCATAACCTCTTTTTTTCCTCCGAAAATCGCTACAGGGAAGCCGCCGCCGATCGCTTTAGAGAACGTCCAAAGGTCAGGGGTGACTCCGAAATATTCCTCGGCGCCGCCCAAGGCAAGCCTAAAGCCCGTAATGACTTCGTCAAATATGAGAACCACGTTGTGTTTTGTGCAAAGCTCGCGCACACCTTCAAGATACCCCGGTTCAGGCATACATCCGTATATGTTTACGGGGATTGGCTCCAAGAGAACACAGGCGATCTCATCTCCACGTTCTTCAAACAGTTTTTCCATCGCGGGGAGGTCATTGAACTCAATGATCATCGTGTCCATGAGTGCATGTTTTCCCCTTCCTATCGTGGTGGTGATGCTGTTGTAGATATCGCCTTCGCGTTCCTCATCAACGGCTACGGGGTTTTCGGGTGTCGATGTTCCGCCGAGGATGAAATCGAAAGCGCCGTGATAGTGACCGGCAAATTTGACAACATAGTTTTTTCCCGTGTAACCACGAGCAACGCGGACGGCCATCATATTCGCTTCGCTCCCGCATAGAGCGAAGCGGATGAGATCAATTCCTTTTACACATTTCTTGATGGCCTCAGCCGCCTCGATTTGGATCTCTTTAAGATCGGGAGTATAGCCCTTCTCAAGCTCATCCATAAGGAATTTCTTGAATCGTTCATTGTGGCGACCGAGTATCGAAGGACCGTAGTTGATGCAGAAGTCGTAATATTTGTTTCCGTCGTGGTCATAAAAATGCGCACCCTCGGTGCGCGCGATAAAGGTCGGTTTATCACCTTCCTTGTGCTTGTAGTTGCTTAGCATCCCTCCAGCAATACACTGGAAAGCGCGGTCATAGAGCGCATCATTTTTCACTCGTTCAAGCAGTTCCAGATCGATCATTTCACTTCCTCTTTTCTTGGTCATTGGAGTCGATACGCGAGAGCCACCCCCTTAGCAATGCGAAAAAATACATTCTTTTATGTTTTAAACATTCTATCATGATAAAAAGGCACCAAGCAATGAATTCTTTGTAGGTTTTGTATGAAAAATAGGATTAGCAAAATGCCAAAGAAAACTGGACAGCGAGGCGTGCGTGTCGTCCGGTTTTGTTTGGCATTCAGCCGAAAAAGAGGTCTATTTTCCTGATATCAGGACGTTGTCAAAGGCCACCCAAGGTAGGACGCTGCCGCCGTCTTTTACGATGTCGGAGGACAGTGCTCTTACGTTCAAAAGAAGCTCGGCGAGGTTTCCATTGATCATGGTTTCGTTCAGCGCGTGGGCAATTTTGCCTTTTTCGATGAGAAAGGCATTCTTCGCGACGGCGGAAAAGTCGCCGTTTGTGGAAGGTTGACCGCCTGACACGCGACCGATGAGGATGCCGCGCTCAATGGATGAGATGATGGACTCCACCGAAGCGTCTCCGCCTTGGACGACGAAACTCGTCGATTGGTTCGGGGCACGCGACAGACCTGTTTTTCTGGAGGCATAATCTGAAAGACAGAATTGCTTCAAGATGCCGTTTTCGATGAAAGTGAAATCCTCGGAAAGATAACCTTCGGCTGAAAAGCGTTCGCCTGCGACGATGTCGGGATGCGAGGGGGCAATCCGGATGTTGAGTACAGGAGACGCGACAGCCTCACCGAGTTTGTCTTTCCACAGACTGGTGTTTTCGATGAGAACACTGTCTGAGGCAAAAGTGCCGATGACGGTGTGCAACAAGTCGCCGAAACAGTCCGGCACCATGAGCACAGTGCCTTCAAATGCCCTGTCCATCGGTTGAGTATCGATCTGCTCCGATACCATGATCAGATCTGCTTCGAGACTGCCCATTTCAATGAATGGGCGATCTAACGTGTACGTCTGAACTCCAGAGCCAAAAAAGGAGGACGTTTTTGTTCCCTCATGAGCAGAGAATAAAATGCTGATGCCGTAGAGGCTTTCTCGCGTGAAAAAGCGACTGCCGGTGGAATAGTTAGCGCACGATTCACTCGACACGTGTGTAGCGGTCAGCGACTCCACCATAATTGTCGGGAAACGGTCTCGGATCATTGCAAGAAGTTCCTGACTGCGATGGAAAAGCTTTGATTCGTCACAAGCGTGCGGACCGGATTCAAAGGTCTGTATCGGCAGGGCGGGCGCCAGTTGCCAATCTTTGTCAGGGCTTGCTGCCTGAGCGGATGCGAGGCATGTCGCCGCACCGGCGCGAATATCATCTTCATCAACGGAATTCTGGGACAGTGTGCCGCGCCGGCCGTCACAGTCGATGGCCATATAAGATACCGAGTCGTCAAAAAGCGTGCGATAGAGTGAAAATTCACCGGCTTCCGCGGAAATCTCTCGCGTTACCCGACGCGTTGCAACGCAGCGTGCCTGGTCGGCGCCGCCTTCTTTGAGGGCATCCAACCCGAGTCTCGTGTAATGTTCAAGAGTTGTAAACTTCGCCCATTGGAGGGGCGAGGATGTGGTTTCCGGCTTGAGTCTTGCTTTGTTTTCAAGCTTTTCCATGTAATATCTCCTTCGTGCTGTTACAGTGAATGTTCAGACTTTTATGCCAAATATGATTTACAGAAATGATCACATTCTTCCTCCGACCGTGATTTCACACCGCACGGCAGGTCCGCCAAGAGAGACGGCCATCGGCTGTTTTTTTCCGCAAAATCCGGCGCTACCCCATTCCACCGTGTCGGAGAGCATGTCAATCGTTTTCATCATCTCAAAGGCGATGCCGGAGATCGTTGTATCCAAAATGGCGCGCCCTATTTTGCCGTTTTTGATTTCATAGCCGCGTGTGACGCCGAACATGAACTCGCCGGTCATGTCGGCCTGGCCATTGTTTGATGAGATGAGCCAGTACCCGTCATCGATTGAGACGAGCATCTCTTCTAGAGTGTTTTTTCCGGGAAGGATCACCGTGTTTCGCATGCGGATCAGCGGTTCGTCGGAGAAAAGCCAAGCGCGCGCGTGTCCTGTCGGCTCCACGCCAAAGTGGCGCGCAGATTCGCGATTGTTCATGTAGCCTTTCAAAATGCCGTTTTCAATCAGGACAGTGTCTTTTGCCGTGACACCCTCATCGTCCGCGAACACCGGCAGCGGTACCGGTTTTCCGAAGGCTGTGTGCGCGTAATCGACCAGCGAAGTGATCTCAGACGCCACAGGCTGATTGAGCAAGTGTGCGGAAACCGAGCCGGAAATAACAAGATCGGCTTCGACGGTATGCCCGACGGCTTCGTGGGCGAGCATGCCGGCGAGAGCACCGGAGAGGACGCAGGTCTTTTTCCCCGGTTTCGGGTGCACCCCTTCGCGTTTTTTCATGAGTTCTTCGTAAATCTCGAGTGCTTTCACCTTCGCTTCAGAAAGATCGGAGAAGTGTTGATCAAACGTACCATAGCCGCCGACGATGTCGTACAGTTCAACGGGACCGCTCTCAGGATGCATCGCGACCATCTTGATGTACAGATAGCTTCTCCGGGTTACGACGTGGGCATCGAGTCCATCAGATACGGCAATGACTTTTTCAACAGTATCGCTCATTGCGCCAACGACGCGGCTTACGAGCTCCGGACAATTTTGCACCACAAAATCATCGAGTTCGCGGCAGCGTTCGATGTAAAAAGTCTGTTCAACATCAATCGCATCGTCGTTGCGCAGGAGCTGTCCCGTAGGGATCGGAGCGAGAGGACCCTTTATCGGCTGCACGTTCTTTTCTAAGAAAGAAGCGTTCGCTTCCGCTTCTTTCAACGTTCTTTTTACCGCATCTTCAGAATAGGTTCCCGTTGAGGAAAAGCCGTAGACTCCGTTTTTTCTAACACGCGCGGAGACGCCTTTCCGATCAGAGCGCTGGTTGCTGACCAGCTGCCCGCTCAACAACATGACTTGTCTGGATGCATTATGTTGAGCTCGAAGTTCGCATGTCCCGCTATCGGGAAAATGCGCTCGAAAATTAAATAATGATTCGTTTAACACCGATTGGTTCTCCTTTTTATAGGATGCACGATGATGTGCATGGTAATCGTCACGAGCACCGGAGGGTGTGTGATTTCTATTGTTACTACCGGCTTACAAAGGTGCACGATTATCATGGTTATGTGCACGGTTTTATCGTTGGCGCCGGCAGTGCATTATTCTTCACTCGGACATTCTCATTTTACACGTTCAGCGTTCGGATTATAAAGAGAGAATTAGTTGACCTTGCAGTCTGTTTTTCAATGAAATGTATGTAATGACATCTGGTAAATTAGATTATATTTGGAGGCGACCTATGTTAGCGAAGAGACGATTTCCGGCATGATTTTTGAAACAAGAAAATATAAGGATTAAATGCAGTGCTGATATGAAAGATATTCTGATCCCAAAAAGCGGGCATCCACCCGATAATTGACAAAAGGGAAGGAGACTACTGGCGAGATGAACGGTATGAAAGAAAAGCTGCTCAAAACAGATCAAGGCAAGATTTTTTATTGGCAATCAAATAGTTGGGATACACGTTCGGAGACACTGTTTTTCCTGCATGGACTTACCGCAGATCACAGCATGTTCGAGGAACAAATAGCCTTTTTTATAAAAGAATATAACGTGTTAACTTGGGATGCTCCGGCTCACGGAAAATCAAGACCCTTCGGATCATTTAGTTTTAATGATGTTGCTCATTATATTAAAGACATCTTGGACGAGTGTGCCGTAAGTGAAGTTGTTCTTGTGGGACAGTCTTTAGGAGGATATTTTGCCCAAGCCTTTATAAAACGATATCCGGAATATGCAAAAGGATTTGTTTCAATCGACAGTACGCCTTATGGAGAGGATTATTACTCCAAATTTGACATTTGGATTTTAAAACAAGTCGAATGGATGGCTCATCTTTACCCGTTCGAGTGGATGAAAAAGGCGATGGCAAAACAAGTATCTACAACACAAAAGGCATACGACAACATGTTGCAGATGCTGGCGCCTTATACTAAGCGTGAACTGTGTCATTTAATGGGACTTGGCTATGCCGGTTTTCTAGAAGATAATTGCGACTTGGAAATTTCTTGCCC
>JAAZJH010000049.1 GCA_012800435.1 Clostridiaceae bacterium
ATGCCTTTTGGGTTAACAGTTTGAAGACCGACGACAAGGGCTTCGAGATAGCCGTTTTCTGTATTGATGATGGTACAGGCAACTATATAGTCGAAGGTATTAAGTAACGGCGTCGGCTGCAACAGGAAACTATCATTCCGATAAGGTAAAAAAGGACCGCCTCAAAAAGAGGCGACCCTTTTTTCTTTTTCTTATAATAACTTTAACATCGCCTGGAAGTTGTTTTTCTTTATAATATCCGTCAGAATACGTGTCAATCGATAAAATAGAACTTGTATGGAAAATGATGCAATGAAAACGCAAGAAAAAAACAGTGGAATACTTCTTGTCGCCATTTCGGCAGTTTCATTTGGATTGATACCGATTTTTGCGAAGATGGCTTATTCTTCCGGCACAAGTATATATACTCTGCTTTTTCTCAGATTCTTGGTGGCGACGGCATTCATGTTTTCGTTGATGTTTATTAGAAAACTTCCCTTGCCCTCAAGAAAAGAGATTATATCATTCCTGCTTCTTGGCGCTTTTGGATATGCCGGGCAGGCATTTTGCTATTTCATGGCATTAAACTACGCATCTGCCAGTGTTGTTGCACTTCTCATATATACCTATCCGGCATTAGTTATGATTGGTTCAGCGATCTTTTTGAAAGAAAGAATTACTACACAAAAGATAGTCTCTTTGGTTCTTGCCTTTGTAGGGGCGTTCATAATTATCGGAGCTGAATTTGAGGCCAGTCCTCCAGGAATCATTCTGGCAATTTCGTCTGCTGTGTTCTACTCCATATACATCCTGATTAATTCAAGAATCATCAAAGCAGGAATGGGAATTCAGTCATCCGCGTTTACCATGCTGGGCGTGGTTTTTGTCTATGGCATAATGAATTTATTCGCCGGTTTTACACCGCCCAAAGAGACAGTCGGATATATTGCCATTCTATTGATCGCAATGATATCGACCGTTCTCGCTTTCTGGTCATTCCTCACTGGCCTAGAGAAAACAGGTGCATCCACAACGGCGCTTGTATCCACTTTGGAGCCGGTCGTCATTATTTTATCTTCTGTAATATTTTTGTCTGAGAAGCTAACGATTAACATAATATTGGGAGGGATTCTAATTTTGACAGCACTCATCATAACAACCTTATCCGCAAAGGAAACTGCTTGAATGACAAATAACAGTATTGGCAGATGTGTTCTTTCATGTCTTGAATTTTGATTTTGAATAACTTATTTTGTGAGAAGATGATATAAGTATAGTAGGAGCGATATGTATGGCTTTAAGACGAATGGCGACAACGATGATCTGTCTCCTGTGTTTGTTGTGCCTTTTTGGATGTAACAAAGAATCCGTCGATACGGATCCTGTGGACAAACAAACAGCCGCTACGGAAAGTGAAACACAAGCGACCGGAGTTAAAGAGAGCGAAACTAAAACGACCGGAATGAAGGAAAACGAAACAACAATGATCGGAATAAATGATACGAGAGACGGCATTATTGTTGATGATATTTTGGATTGCATCGACATGCTTGGTAAAACAGCCACAGAAATCGGCATTCCAATAGGAGTCATCAATACCGAAAGTAAATACTTTACAAAGACATATATTGACGGAAACATATTCGGAACTAAGGACTACGGCGTATTGTATTTTGATGTTGTGAGCAACGGTAAGGATGACTATCTTGCAGAAAGCATGTGGATCCATATCAAAAATGCAGGTTACAACGAATGCAAAAAACAACTCTCTGAAAGGTTCGGCAACCCGATCAGTGAGGGCGATAATCCTTATGTCGAGATCGATGGAGGGGCTGTGACGTGGGCTTACTATCAGCATCCGAATGTAAGGATAAGGCTCTCATCTGCAAGTAAAAGAGACTACGTAGAGATACACATAGAAAAACTTACAGGCTAAACTGCAAATAACATCCAATTTTTCTTTTTCTGTTTTCAACAATTAAGAGAAATATTGAAAGCACATATACAAACGGAATCCTCTTTTCTTCGGAACGAATTAAAGCGAGTGCAAGAACAAATTGTGCTCGTTTTTTATTTGCCTTATTGCCAAATGCGACTGTCCTCTTGCCGAATGCAACGAAAAACGACCGAATGCGACGAGCGTATTGTGCGAAAAAATTCGAGCCTCTACAATCGAGATAAAGTGACGAATTGGGCTCGTATACGACATCGCCATAAAAGGGTTGGTAAGACGGAAGGAATAATTATCTATGAAAACAAAAAAAGCAGTGGTCTTGGTTTTGGCGCTCCTGATGATTTTGGCAGCACTTCCCTCGCAGGAGACGTCCGCGGCGAACTCACGCGCTATCGTAATAGGAACGGGGGAAATTAACGAAGCCAATACGATATGGTTCGGCAACTACAACGGCGCACCTGTCCATTGGCGTGTGATGGGCGACGGGAATGACGACGGAATGTCTTCCAAACTGCTTCTGTCCGACTGTATACTTGCTAATAATGTACAGTTCAATCCTGAGGACACGGGTAATGTATGGCAGAATAGCGCAGCCCAACGCTGGTGTACAGGCTTTTATAACAATGCCTTCAGTGCAGGAGAAAAGACCGCTCTCATCGAAACGTCAAAAGACGATGCAAACTATGGCGGTAAATATTATAACTTCGGCACCTCCTCACTAGACAAAGAGCATGTTTTCTTCCTGTCGGCCGAGGAAGCGGAAAATATTTACTTTCCTCGAGGAGCACAATACGATGACAACGGACGGATCGCAAATGATTTAAATGGCAACCCCTCGACCTGGTGGCTGCGATCGCGACCTAGATACTTCAATGTCCAAGCTGGTTTTGTAAATTCTAACGGATATGTGGATATCGATGACATCGAGAGTTCGCAAGGCGCACGTCCCGCTTTTAATCTAGATCGGCATAAGGTATTCCTCACATCGCCCGCCGTGGGCGGCAAAGCCAGCGGCTCGCTGGGAGCTAATGCGCTGACAGGGGTTCCTATCACGAACACAACCGAATGGAAGCTGACGATGTATGATGAAAGTCGCAATTTTTCCGTTTCTGATGTGGTGATATCCTCCAAGAATGTTGTATTCAAATACGACGGAGCAACGCCATATAACGCTGATACCGCACCGAACGAGTATATATCGGCTATGATCAGCGAAGGTGACAGTGGGATAATGAAGTACTACGGGCGTCTCGCGCAGCCTGCGTCATCATCCGGCACGCTGACGATCAATCTTTCGGGGCTTACGTTAGATCCCGACGATGAACTCTTACTGTTCTCCGAGCAGTACAACGGCGATAAGAAAACTGACTATATCAGCATTATAGGCTACTCGCATGCGTTCTCTTTGGTGAAAAACGCCTATGCCATTACGAATATCCTGACCAATATAACAAC
>JAAZJH010000050.1 GCA_012800435.1 Clostridiaceae bacterium
ATACCATGTCAGCACTCGCCGTGTTGCATGCTGAACTGGTCATCGAACGTGACGGAGAAGAACGTGTCGAACCTATGACGGCAATTTTCACGAAACCGTACAAAACGAACCTCGCGCCGAATGATCTCATCACGACGATCCGTGTTCCCAAGCAGTCACCCAACGTCCGCTACGACTACATCAAAGTCGGACGTCGCAAAGTCCTCTCCATTTCCCGTATGACGGTCGCTACACTTCTTGAAATGGACGATGATGGCGTCGTCACGCGCTTTGACATGACGGTCGGCGCAACGTTCCCGCGACCTATGCTTTTCCCGGACATCAGCGCGATGCTCGTCGGCAAGCGCCCGAGCGAACAAGACATCTTGGACGTCGCGAAAGCCCTGTCGGACAAAATTCCTGAAATCGCAGGCATTCGCAAATCGACCATCTACAAGCAGCCCGTCTGCCGCAACATCAGTGAGCGCTCCTTGCGCAAGCTGTGTGCCGATATACTAGAGTGAGGATCATCCCATGGCTAACATCAAACTGTCATTTATCTTGAATCGAAAACCGTACACCGTCGAAACCGACCCGGGGAAGCGGATGCTGGATGTGCTTCGGGAAGATCTTGGTCTTATGGGTACGAAAGAAGGCTGTGGCGTCGGTGAATGCGGCGCCTGCACGGTCATTCTGAACGGGAAAGCCGTCACAAGCTGCCTCGTACTCGCAGGCCAGATGCAGGACGCAGAGATCCTGACCATCGAAGGCATGCGCGACGATGAGATCGGCCGCGTCATTCAGGACTGCTTCGTCGAAGGCGGCGCCGTCCAGTGCGGCTTTTGCACGCCGGGATTCATCATGAGCGCCTATGCGCTTCTGTTGGAAAATCCGAATCCGACACGTGAAGAAATTCGACTTGCAACGGCCGGAAATCTCTGCCGCTGCACCGGTTACATCCCGATCACAGACGCCATCGAGAAGGCCGCCAAAATATTGGCAAAATAACAATGCCGTCTTTCGGTGTTGATCCCTATCTTACTAGGAATGAGGTCACGCCGACGACAGCCCCTAAATGAAAGACCATGACCGCCGCTCATTTTCAAGCTGGGCGGCGGTTATGATCACAACAGTGATTGAACGCATGACCGCCACCATTGTAAAAGATGCGGTAATCATAAAGAAAGCGTTAAGATCCATGACCGCTGCGCTTACTCTAAAGCAAGAGATAATCGTGATGGTTTAAGAGTGTAAAATTGGTTGCCGAATATGCTTCACGGTGAATGGCGGCCATAACAATAAAAAACAAAAACACAATACGCGAGCGCAAAGAAAGGAGCTCCCCTAATGTCACTACTGATTAAGAACTGCACATTAAGAGATAAAGAAGGTCTTTATGACCTTTTTTGTGAAGGCAAGACCATCACCAAGGTCGGACCGTCGCTTGATGTGAGCGCTGACAAAGTCATCGACGCCAAAGGCAAACTCGTCGTGCCGGCACTGATCGAGCCTCATATTCACCTTGATAAGGTCAACATCCTTGATAACGTAAAAAAGAACGTCAGCGGCACTCTGACGGAGGCGATCGAAATCATCTGGGATCGCAAACGCACCTACACCAACGAAGATGTTCTGGTGCGCGCAAGTGACGTCATTGAACGAGCGCTCGCCGCGGGAACACTGGGTATGCGCACCCATGTCGACATTGATACCATCGGCGGATTGAAACCGTTGAACGGTGTACTTGCTCTTCGCGATAAATACGATGGCATCATGAAACTCCAGCTCGTCGCTTTTCCGCAAGAAGGCATCATCAAAGATCCCGGTTGCGACAAGCTGATGGATGAGGCGATGAAGATGGGCTGCGACATCGTAGGGGGCATGCCCGCAAACGAGAACAACCCGGAAGACAGCCTCGCACACGTCAAGTTCTGTTTCGATCTTGCGGAGAAGTACGACGCCGACATCGATATGCACGTCGATGAGACCGACGATCCTTTCTATAGGACGCTTGAAATGGTCGCTGATGAGACGATCCGTCGCGGTTGGGAAGGTCGGGTCACCGCGGGACACACCTGTGCACTCGCCGCCTATGACGATCACTATGCAAGCTACGTCATTGAGAAAGTCGCCCGGGCGGAGATGACCATGTGCACCAACCCCTGCACCAACCTCCTGCTCCAAGGCCGTCTTGACAAACAGCCGATCCGTCGCGGCATCACCCGCGTCAAGGAGCTCCTTGACGCCGGCGTCAATGTTGTGTTCGGTCAGGACTGCGTTAACGATACATTCTATCCTCTTGGGTCGGCCGACATGCTGATGTGCGCCAACGTCACCGTTCATGCCGCACAGATGAGCCTGCCTCCGGAACTTGAAACCGTATTCGACATGATCACCGTAAACGCCAACAAGCTCCTGAAGTTTGACGGATACGGCGTCGACGAAGGCTGCACCGCCAACCTCGTCGTCATCGACGCGAAGAACATCCGCGAAGCCATGGCTTTCGCGCCGAACCGCCCCTACGTCATCCGTGAGGGCAAAGTGATCGTCGAGAACACCCGCGAGACGGTCTTCAAGTTTTAATATCACCAAACGAACCGGCTCTCGACGTTTTTCGTGAATCCGAAAAATAAAATCGATCACGTATCGAAAGCCGGAATAACAAAAGGGCGAACTTGGGCTTGCGAACAACCCGTAGCGCACCTCCATAAAGTGAAAGCCAAACGTCCGTTTCTTTAGAAAACCCGGCGACCGCGTACGGTTGCCGGGTTTTCTCCTTAGTGGTTACCGCGTGTTCCTGATCGAACATTTCCCGCCGCATGTTTCTTTCGAATAGCGATTATCCGCATAATGATCGGGTTCAATACAATGTTAGTTAAGAGCTCGAATAAGAAATTCGCTCCGACCAACCCGCCGAACATAAACGCTACAGCCGATGCGAATTGAAGCTGTTCAGCCATTGTGCGGATCCACCCCATGAAAAACAAATAACAGCCGATAAGAAAGATGCCCGTGTTGACAACAGGACAAACGACCGAGGCGGCAAGTGTCGCAAAGAAAGTATTTTTCGGCGCCAATATCTTATAGACCGCGCCCGCCGCTAAGCCGGCAAGCAAACCCTTTAGAAGGACGATCAAAATGGTCGCCAATGGATTGATCGCAAGAAAAATAGTAGAGTCACGAAAAAGTACGACCACTCCGAAGATAAAGCCAAGCCAACCGCCTGCCCACACACCATAAAGTGCCGCGCCAATCACTATCGGCGCCAAAACGAGTGAGATAGAAAACTGCCCGAATCGTATAAAGCTTCCCAGCACCTGAAGCACGATGACAAGTGCCGTTAAAAGTCCTAGACCCGCTATAGTCACCGCATCAAGATGCTTATGTTTTTTAGCATGTTCCATGCCGTGCTCCTCATGAAAATTAACAGTGTTTATGTTTTCCCTGCTCCGGGAAAACACGCTTTCTATAATAACCGTCGGCAAGATAAATCGCGGCAAGCGGATTGTGTCCCGTTCGGCGATCTTTGACGGCAAGCACAGTGGCAGGAGCGTCAAGATATTTGAGACACAGCGTATCATGGCCGACACAAAGACCTAATAGAATGTTGAAGTCCACATTCTCTTGGTTCATGATCAGCGCCTGGCCAATGGGATTACACATAACCTCGCTGTCATCTCCTGAGAGTGTTTCCTCACACGTTAATCCAATAGATGATTTCGGTTGCGATCCGTTCTTGCAAATGACCGACGCGACTTCAAAACCATGGTGACGTAAAATGCGGCTGACGGTGACTGCCTCTTTTGAAAGGCCGGTACAGAAAATAAGTCCCAGCTTTTGAAAATCGAGCTTCTGGCAGAACAGAATAATTTCTTCCATACGGCAAAGTTGACCGTAACCCTCAACTTCAACTTGTGCCGCCGCACGCGCCATACGAAGATTGTCCGATTCTTGAATCAGCGCTGCAGCTTGTTCCTGAATTGACTTGTCCTTTCCCGGACAATCGCGCAGCGTCTTCTCTTCTTCGTATGTTTTACAGCCTACAAGGTCGCATTCCGCACAGTGTGGCATGGTCATACCTCCCGTCACTGTTATTATCTTTTTCCTGTTAACAGCACACTCCATATGCTAGTCATCAGATGTCTCTTTCTTCGAAAAGTTTTTGTATAGACAGCGTGACCAAAAATGATTGTTGATTTGTTTTTTCTCTAGCGTCCAGCATATCACAATCAAATATAATCGCTCATACTATTTTCCATGAAGATATTGAAAGCAAAAAGAGGAAGAACGATTACGGTCTTCACACAAGTGCTGAACTGATTTAGCACACTCACACGATACTGAAATCACTACTCTGCCTTATAGGCAATGATCTGATACAATATTTTGATAGGGCGCTTTTTTAATGAAAAGCGCCCATTACGACAAAAACAGCCCGTCACTTCATGTTGATCAACGAAACATCAACAACGATTAAGACGGTGAAGTAAAAGGAGACTTCGCAATGAAAGAACAACTCGAAGCGCTGCAAACCCAAGCGCTTTCCGATTTTTCTCTGGCGACGGATGCACAGAAGCTGGAAGTGTTGCGCCAACATTATTTGGGTAGAAAAGGCACACTGACACAGATTTTGAAAGGGCTTGGCAGTCTGCCGCATGATGAGCGCCGCACGATCGGCGCGTTGGCCAATCAAATGAAAGAAACGTTTTCCGATGCGATCGAAGAACGAAAGCGTGAACTGCTTGATCAGGCCTCTTTGTTGCAGCATCCCATGGATCTCACCATTCCGGGAAAAGGCATCACAAAGGGCGGACTGCATCCCACCACCCAAATGTGTTATGACCTGAACGACGCGTTTCGGTCACTGAATTTCGATATTTACAATGAAGACGAGATTTCAAGCGAACATTACGCATTTGATGTCTTGAATTTCCCGCCGGGTCATCCGGCGCGCGAAACAATGGACACCTACTGGATTTCCGGCACCGAAAACCTTTCCGGCAAAGAACGTCTTTGCCTCCGCCCGCATCTTACAGGCGCCAGTGTCCGCTATCTGCAACAGCATGGCGCCCCGGCGCGCTTTGTGTACCCTGGTCCTGTTTTTCGAAATGAAAACACCGACGCGCAACATGAGCGGGCATTTTATCAGTACGAAGCGCTGATTGTTGATCGCGATTTCTCTTTTTCTTCGGGGCTTCTGCTCGTCGAGACCATTCTGGAATGTGTATTCGGGCGCGACATTCCCGTTCGCATGCGTACAGGCTTTTTCCCGTTCGTCGAACCGGGATTTGAAATCGACATGCGCTGTCAAATTTGTGACGGAAAAGGCTGTCCCGCCTGCCACGGCACGGGATGGGTCGAAGTTATGCCGGGCGGTTCGCCACATCCGAACGTGCTGCGTGCCGCTGGTCTTGACCCCGACATCTGGAGCGGCTTTTACATCAATATCGGGCTTGATCGCCTCGTCATGATGCGCTACGGCGTTAATGACGTCCGCCTCTTTCACAGCGCCGACCTGCGCTTTCTGGAGCAATTCAAATAACCCTATGTCTGCTCCTTCGAAATCATAAGAGCGTCGCCGGCAAAGCACGTAATATCTTGTAGAACAACAACGACAAGATAAGCATCCGAGCAAAAGCAACAATAAAAATAAAGGAACCGCCATGAAAGTATCACTCAATTGGATTCGAGAATATGTGGATCTTCCGGAGGATCTCTCTTCGGAAAAACTGGCATACGAACTCACTATGCGCACTGTAGAAGTAGAGGATGTCACCAATCCGGCTGATCTCGTACACGGGATCGTTGTCGGTCGAATCTTGAAGATTCTTCCTCATCCGAATGCTGAAAAATTGCACGTCTGCCATGTCGATTGCGGCCTTGACAAGACGAAGCAAATCGTCTGCGGCGGCATCAACCTCTACGACGGCCAAGTCGTAGCGGTCGCGCCACCCGGTGCGGAAGTTATGTGGCATGGCGAAGGCGAACCCGTCGTACTCAAGGCGACGAAACTTCGCGGGGTGCTAAGCGAAGGCATGATCTGCAGCTCATCTGAAATCAATCTCGAAGACCTTTTTCCCATGACGGAAGAAGCTGAAATTCTCGATTTGACCTCCCTTTTCCCCGATGCAAAACCCGGCGTCACACTGGCTGAACTGCTGGAGTTGGACGATGTGATCCTTGAAATCGACAACAAATCGATGACGAACCGCCCCGACCTTTGGGGACATTACGGGATAGCACGCGAACTGGCCGCGATTTTTGACGGGAAATTGCGCCCGCTTCCTGAGTTCACACCACCCGAAGACGTGCCCGCTTACCCTGTCGAGATACTCGATCCTGACCGTTGCGACCGCTACGACGCGACCCTCTTCGAGGGCGTTATGCCCGAAAAAGCGCCCTTCTGGATGCAACGCGCCATCTGGTCGGTAGGCATGCGTCCGCACAACGTGCTCGTTGACATCACGAACTACGTCATGCTCGCGCTGGGACAGCCATTGCACGGTTTTGATCAGGATCACGTCGAAGACGGTATCCGCGTCCGTACGGCTCACCAAGACGAAACACTTGAACTCCTGGACGAAAGCGTCCTCCATCTCTCTGAAAACGATCTTCTGATCTGCGACGGCCACGACAAGCCAATCGGGCTTGCCGGTGTCATGGGCGGTGCGCGCGATTCGATCCTGCCCGAGACGACAAACATGCTTCTTGAAATCGCCCATTTTGACGCTCAGACAATCCGTAAAACTGTTATGCGTCACCATTTGAGGACCGAAGCGTCTAACCGCTTTGAAAAAGCGATCGACACCCAGCGATGCGACCAAGCGCTCGGTCTCGCACAATATCTCATGGCGACCTTACAGCCCGGCGCGCGAATCGCTGCGTACGGTTCAGCGCGAACCGGCCAAACAGAAACGTTGACTGTCGATGTCCCGCTCGAATTCCTATGCGTTCGTTCCGGCAGCGATCTTTCAGCAGAAGATGTTCGCGACACACTGGAATCGCTCGGTTTTGAGGTCAAAATCCATCACCGATCTTCCGATGACATTAAGTTGCAAGTCACCGTACCGACTTGGCGCGCGACGGGCGATGTCAGCATGCGCGACGATATTTTAGAAGAAGTCTGTCGGATGATCGGCTATCACCATATCAAATATCAGCCGCCTGTCATCACGCTCAATGAACCTGTTCGTCAACTTCGCCTTGACCGTTTGCGCGCCATGAAAGAGTATTTAGCGTTTCGCGCAGATCTTCAGGAAATATTCACTTATCCTTGGGTAAGTGACACGTTCTTGAAAGCAGCAGGCGGAGATGATGCACTCATCTCCGAGTCTTATGTCAAATTGGCAACGCCGCCGGCGCCTGATCGCTCAAGGCTTCGCCATTCACTTATTCCTGTTTTGCTTGAAGCCGTCGTAAACAACTTGCGCTATTACGATTCTTTCGGACTTTTCAACACTGAAACGGTATTCTTACCCTGCAAGGACGACAAATCATCGTCCGCTTCACAAGATAATGGGATGCCCGAGCAGCGCAAACACTTAGGGATCGCGCTTGTAGGCGATGATGCTGTCGCTCTTTTCCTTAAATTGAAGGGCATCTTGGAAGACCTGCCGCGCTTTTCGGGTGTTGAACCTTTCCGACTGATCGAAGACAAGGAACAACCGCCTTGGGCCGACCGTCATGCCTGGATGGCAATCACTGATCTAAACGACAATGTCATGGGCACCATGGGACTCCTTGCGCCAAAAGCATTGAGCCTTGCCGGGATCAAACAGGGCATCGTAGCGCTTGCGGAGCTGAATCTCGATTATCTTGTACCTTTGCCGAGTCGTGAGAATCAATTTAAGGCGCTGCCGTACTTTCCTCTCGTCGAACAGGATCTTTCCATGGTCGTGGATCGAGAAGTAACATGGGGAGATATCGAGGAGGCGATCGGAAAATCCGTCCGAAAACTTGAATTTATTGAGGAATACCACGGCGCACAAGTACCTGATGGCAAAAAATCGTTGATGTTCCGTTTCTGGCTTGGGTCGGATGAGGGCACGATGACGCCGGATCAGATCGAAAAAGCGCGCTCTCGTGTCATAAAAAAACTGACCTATACATTAGGCGCCAAAATGCGTTAATGAGTGTCATATAGCAGCTAAGGAACCGGCAGCCAGAACACACATTGAACATGTAAAATTACATTCACGAACGGGCACAAACGACACCATCTATCGTTCGTCTTCATGCTATGAATAAAGATAACGTTTAACAACGTTTGTCTTGTGTTATTTTCAAAGCGGCTTGCCGAGTCCTTCGAACATCAACGTAAGATAATGTGAGCGAACAATGCCTGATAAAGCGCACACAACTACGAATAACTGAAACAGAAAAAATCAACTTAAACATAAAGGACAGGTTCATCAATATGAAAAATTCATACGATCTTATCATCATCGGCGCCGGGCCGGCAGGGCTCTCTGCGGGGCTTTACGCGGGACGCGCGCGCCTTAAAACCATTATCGTCGAGCGCGGTCAGACGGGAGGGCAGATCGCCACGACGTCTGAAATTGAGAACTACCCCGGCGGACTTTCAGAACCAGGCAATCCGGAAAGCGGCCAGGAGCTAACCGATCGCATGGCGCGCCAAGCTGAAGGTTTCGAAATAGAACGCCTTAACGCGAACGTCCAAGCCATTGATCTAGAAGGCTCCGTCAAGCGTGTACACACGCGCGATGTCACCCTAGAAGCTCCAGCCGTTCTCATCGCGACCGGTACACATCCGCGCCTTCTTGGCGTGCCGGGAGAACAAGAATTCACCGGTCGAGGCGTCTCTTATTGCGCCACATGTGACGGCGCTTTTTTCAGAGATTTAGAAGTCTATGTGGTTGGCGGCGGCAACGCGGCCGTAGAGGAAGCATTGTTTCTCACGAGATTTGCGCGCAAGGTCACTATCATTCATCGTCGTGACGAACTTCGCGCAGATAAGGCAATTCAGGAGCGCGCTTTCGCGAATGAAAAAATCCACTTCATGTGGAATACGGTTGTCACTGAGTTGTCAGGAGAACATGTCCTCTCATCCATCACCGTGCGTGACACCAAAACGGGAGAAGAGCGCATTGTGAACGCCGACGAAAAAGACGGCATCCTCGGAGTATTTATGTTCGTCGGACTGAACCCAAATAATGAACTTTTCAAGGACAAAGTGGCGACAGAAAACGGCTATATCCTCACCGACGATGTTATGCGAACTAATCTGTCCGGCGTCTATGCGGCCGGCGACATCAGGAAGAAATCTCTCCGCCAAGTGGTCACGGCCTGTTCCGATGGAGCAATCGCCGCAGTGCAGGTTGAACGCGACCTCGCCGCCGGATTGATCGGCTAGGAGCGACATTGACCATATGCTTTCTTTCAAAAAACTGAATCTTGAGGATATAACGATTGTTCGACCGTACCTTCGGGAGAACCCTCAGCTGCTTTGCGACCTCACCGTCGGCGCCACATTCATTTGGCGTGATTTTTTCGAATACGAGTATACTATCGCCGCCTCCTGCCTCATCTTTCGCATGAAAATCTTCGGGACGCATAAAGCGTATACCGTCCCGCTTGGAGAAAACCGCGACGAAGCGCTCGATCTTCTCGACGCGTATTGTATAGAACAAAATGAGCCGCTCGTCTTCTGTATCGTTGGCGATTTGGATTTGCCGTATTTATCGGCGCGTTACCCGGGTTTTCACGCCGTCACCGAGCGCGATTATTTCGATTACCTCCACGAAGCAAAAGATCTCCTCGAACTTAAAGGAGGAGGACATAAGGCGACGCGCAACAACATCAGCCGATTTATGCGGAGCGTCTCTGACTGGAGATTTGAAGCCATTACCAAGGACAACCTCAATGATGTCCGCCTTTTCTTTGAAGAACAGGTCGACGAGATCCCAAAAGACAATATCGCCCTCCTCGAAGAAGCCGCCAAAATCATCGAAATTTTCGATCACTGGGAACTTTACGGTATGTTCGGCGGCGCGCTTTATGTCGGAGATAACGTCATCGGGTTTTCTCTAGCTGAAAAGGTAGGCAACACCCTTTACAATCACGTCGAAAAAGCTGATACGAGCTACCGCGGGGTTTACCAGATGCTCGTCTCTGAATTTATGAAAAAATTCGGAGATGATCCCGATATCGCGTTTATAAATCGTGAAGACGACAACGGCGATCCCGGTCTTCGCCAATCAAAAATGACGTATCGACCCTGCGCGCTTATTTCAAAATATACGGTGTATACAACCTCCGAGCATCCGGAGGAATGGCGCATGCGCCCATATTAATGAGAGCTGCACACGGCGACATTGCAGTCATTCGATGGAACGCGCGGCACCGTCTGTAATCAGTCTTCGAAAGGCGTCGCCTCGCTCTTTAGAAACTCTGATTCGACAACTCGATGTTGATGTTATCGACGCAGGCAAGCACGGGAACGATGGTGGCGCCGGGATTGCGTGATCTGTAATGGGACGATTCTCCCCACGGCACCGTTTTTTCGGACACCAGCCGCAGGTTATCCCCAAAAAGATCCTTTAAAGACATGGTAAAGCGCACATTATAGGGAACGGCAATCGAACCGTCTTTTTTGAGCCAGAGCGGGCCGAAGCGAGATGTGCCTGTAACAATGCCTTTTGTGGGGTTGACAAGACCGGTGTAATGCAGATAAGGAATATAGAGTACGTCACGATCACGCGGTAGAGCCGCAAATTCTTGGATTGTATTGACCTTCCAATCGCCACCTTTCAACGCGACAGAAAGGGACGTCACGTCGTGCCCTGTCGCTTTTTCTCCGAATTCATCGGCGTCCGATTGTCGCCAAACAAACCCATGGAATACACCTTTGTCGAAAATCGGACGAGGCGCGCGTGCACGACCGAATTGGTCAACCGGACGCGGATATGTCTCGATTAGCGTCGGATCTTCCATGAGCGTGAACTTGTCGGACAGAACTTTTTGTCCGATATCATCGGCATTCATCATAGCAAATCCACGTTTAAGGGCACCGCCGTTAAATCCGATCCATGAAAAGTAGTCGAGATATGTGGCAAGCGCCGCAGGTCCGAACACAACGGTAAACGGTTGTTCCGGGACACGCTCCGAGGGAGCTGTCGTGTACTGTTTAGTAAGCCATGAAAGTCGGTTATGCAACGCACCAGCGTCAAGATCTTTTACCCAGCCTGTAAACTGCTCGGCATTTACTTCCCACTTGTCCTGAAGCGATGACAAAACGAGCGTTATCCCGATATCAGTCGCTCTCCAGTAAACGGCCTCCGTTGATTCAGTCGACATGAACGCCTGTTCCGTGACACCCGAGGAGATATTGCCTGAAAGAAGAATATCCTCCGTTTCCAAACCGGCGACTGCCTCTTCGACAAAGGCGATAATATCAGAACTTGTCATAGATACGACAGCAGAATCATAGGCTTCTTCGCTTACAACCGTTTCCGGAATAGCGGATACTATCGGCTGATACGTCAACGGAGCAGCAAAAGGAAGCATCTCAACGGCTTTGTCGACCGCTTTTTTCATTGAGTCGAGATCTTCCGCATCTGTCATGATGGATGACGAAGCCTTTTTACGATCGCCATAGACCGTTACGTTAAGCTTTGTAAGGATTTCTCTTGTGTTGAGTGAGACAGCCGAATTGGCGTAGCGAACGAAACGACTGTCTTCCGATTGCCAAAAAAACATTGCCCGCGCGTTTTTGAGCCGTGCATACGCCGCCAATTCCTGCAACACTTTAATCGCGTTTTCTTTTGCCATGGTTACTCACCCACTTTCACATTGTCGAAGCGACAGACCGGTACACCGTGTCCAAGTTGCATCTCCTGCGACGGAGCGCCCTTGCCGCAATTGTCTACAAATTGTACTTCCCATGTTGACTCGTCACCGACTTTTGACAACGACCGGTAAAAATCAAGCGTCATCCCTTCGTAGGTACAGTTGCGAAGCGCGCTCTTCTTTTCGCCGTCTTCAACGAGCCAGCCGATGTCGGTCGCGAAGTGGAACTGTTCACGGGTTGAGCCGATGGACCAGCTCTTTTCACCAGACAGGATAACACCGCGCTCCGTGTCCTTAATGATATCTTCCAACGTGCCGTCCTCTCCGGGATCGACATTGATGTTCGTCATCCGCTCAATAGGAACACGGTAAAATGAACATGCGCGACTTGTACCGCCGGAGTCGGAGAAGATCTTGCGCCCCGCACGGTCGTTGGCTTCCATGACCATCTGTCGCGACGTAATAGCGCCAGTCAAAATGCCTTTTTCAATCAGCATTCTATTTTTAGCGACGACACCATCGTCATCAAAACCGAAACTGCCCGGCGAGTTGATCAGTGTCGCATCGGCTCGCACGTTCAGTTTTTCAGAACCGTATTTGAGTTTTCCGAAATCATCGAGCCGGACAAAAGAGCCTCCGGCAAACGAGAGTTCATAGCCGAGAATGCGGTCAAGCTCCAATGGGTGGCCGATTGTCTCATGCACTTGAAGAAACATCATGTCCGGCATGAGAATGACCGAGTAATTTCCTGAAGGACAGGAAGGCGCAGCGATCACTTCAAAGAGTTCACTCACAACGCGATCCGATTCGCGTTTCCAGTGCTCCTTATCCATCAATTCCCAGCCGCGAGTCGGGCCGAGGCGCGGCGGTCGATAGCCGCGTTGCTGCATAACGCCTTCCGGATCAAAAGCACCGACTTGAATCGAAGGGAATATCTCAATGATATATTTCTCTATTTCAGCGCCTTCGGAATCCGTATATTGAATTGTTTTGCGCGTCGTACGGAACGCGACAACACGTTGCAGAACATCTTTGTGTTGAAGCGTGCTGTCGATTTCCTTCATGGCCTCCACGCGTTCAAGGAGCGGCACTTCAAATGGATCCACTCCGCACGGGCTTTCGAAGCGAGCTCTTACAATGTCCTTATCGGCAAGCCGAATCGGGCGCCGGCTTCGCTTCGCCGCAGCTGCCGCATTGTCAAAAGCACGATCAAAGACGGCTTTTGCGTCCTCATTGCAAGATGAAGCCGCGAACCCCCAAGCGCCGTTAACGAGTACGCGAACGCCATATCCTCGCTCTTCAGAACGATCAAATGTCATGAGATTGCCGTTCCACATGATCAGTGTGTCATTTTCTTCTTTCGGAACATAGCGGACATCGGCATATTCGGCACCGCGATCCACCAGTCGTTTTATCAGCTGTTTCCAATCAACGTCCATATTCTTCTCCTTGTTGCCCTTTATCTTGATCGACTCTCGTTGATGCGATGTCGATAAGGCGGCGTCAATCTCCATCGGGGACACATTGCTTTTCAGTCTAGCACGCTTCTAGTAAAAAAACGAGATTTTCTTCATTTTTTTGGAAAGTATGCCAAGACGTTTACGTGGTATACTTTTTCCCGGATGGCTACGATGGAAAGAAAAAACAAGCCACTAAGTTGGCGCGTCATCACAGCTTTTTTGAGTGGTCAAGCAGTTTCCCTGCTTGGGTCGTCGCTTGTTCAATTTGCGATCATCTGGTACGTCACGTTACAGACGAACTCCGCTACCGCGATGATGATCATCACCGTTACCTCACTAATTCCGCAATTGATCGTCGCTCCTTTCGCCGGTGTCTGGGCAGACCGCTATGATCGCCGCTGGCTCATTATGTTGTCCGATGGCGGTATTGCGCTTGTCACCGCTTGGCTGATGGTGATGGCGCTTTGCAATATGCTACAAATGTGGATGATCTACCTCGTATCAGCGATCCGTTCTCTGGGCGGCGGCATTCAAAGTCCGGCTAACCAAGCTCTTATTCCACAGATAACACCTGAAACAAAGCTCGTTCGGATCAACGGTGTCTACAGTACGATCAGCAATATGCTGATGTTGCTCTCGCCGATTTTTGGCGGCGTTTTGTTGTCGCTCACTCCCATTTGGTCTGTCTTCCTCGTCGATGTCGTTACGGCGATCATCGGTATTTCCATCATGTTCTTTATCCCCATCCCGCATCAAATCAGCGGTAAAATCGTCAATGCCCTCGGACGTACGCCCCAACTTAAAGAGGGCGATAGCTGGGGTTTCCCGGAACCACGTCATGACACCGCATCCTCGGAAGGAACACTGTCGCATAAAGAGATAATCTCAAGTCGCGAAGTGATCGAGTCAGGACTCTCGAAATTCCGTGAAGGCTTTTCATATATTAACAAGATCGAGCCGCTTCGCAATCTCATGTTGACGTACGCCGGTTTCATGCTGATGCTTTCTCCGGTCATCACCCTCATCCCGTTGTTTATCTGTCGCCATTTCGGGACGGACGTGTGGTATATCACGGCGACACAGACGGCCCTTTTTGCCGGCATGGCCATCGGCGGTCTGCTCGTTTCATTCAAGGGATATTTCAAAAGTTGTCTGCGTACCGTCCGGTCTTCCGGCTTATTAGTCGCAGGAACCATGCTCATCGTTTCCGTGCTGGCTCTCTTTCAGTCGATTTTCTTTTCAGTCTTCGCCGTGCTGGCGCTTATCTTAGGTATGATCGTCCCCTTTTATTCAACGGCGGTCACCACACTTTTCCAAAAGGAAGTGGAATCTGAATATCACGGGCGTGTATTTTCGCTTTTGTATATGATCGGTTCAGCCGCAATACCGTTGGGCTCCATTCTTTTCGGTCCGGTAGCGGATGTGATCGCCATTGAACACATTCTTTTTATCTCGGCTATAATTCAAATTGCCCTCATGTTGATGTCACTGAAGACCGTTCCGAACACATTTGAAACGTTAACTGCGCCGGCACACATCAAAAAAGATTCACAGAATAACGGCGATATGGCGACAGAATCCGCCGCCCAAAAATTACAAAGTGATAGTGAAATCAAAGATGCTTTAAACGATCGAAATCTAGAAAACAATAGCAAAACGACTGATGAACCCATTCCTAAAAACAAGGTGCCAAACGCCCGCGAATAAGGTAACATAATGAATAGACATGCCGACATTGGCTGATTTATTTTGGAAAAGAGCCGCGCTTTATGCGGCACGGACATATAAATAGGATGTGTCTGCCCGTCGTAAGGACAAGGCAGACATTTTTCAGGAGGTACATATGATTGAATTAGGTATTGCGTCCATTAAGGCAAGAGAAATCGTTGACTCTCGCGGAAATCCGACAGTCGAAGCGGAGGTCATCGTCGAGGATGGTTCATTTGGCCGTGCCGCCGTGCCGTCAGGTGCGTCGACGGGCGCTCATGAAGCCGTCGAATTGCGCGATGGAGATAAAAACCGCTACATGGGCAAAGGTGTAGAGAAAGCCGTCGACAACGTACGTTCAGTTATTACACCTGAACTCATCGGCATGAACGTTTTTGATCAAGCCGGAATTGACCGCATTATGATCGAACTTGACGGCACCGATAATAAGGCAAATCTCGGCGCAAACGCGATTCTCGCCGTTTCGCTTGCAGCGGCCAAGGCGGCAGCGGCGGCTCTGGATATGCCACTCTGGCAGTATCTAGGCGGCATTCGCGCGCACGTACTGCCTGTCCCCATGATGAACGTCATCAACGGCGGACATCACGCCGACAACAGCATCAACCTACAGGAATTTATGATTATGCCTGCAGGCGCTCCGACTTTCCGTGAAGCACTCCGCTGGAGCACAGAAGTATTCCACACGCTCAAGAATCTCTTGAAGAAAGAAGGTTACGCGACGGCAGTTGGCGACGAAGGCGGCTTCGCTCCGAACCTTAGAAACGATGAAGAGGCCTTGCTGTGGCTTGTCCGCGCGATCACCGAAGCAGGATACAAACCCGGTGACGATTTCTGTATCGCGATGGATCCCGCGTCTACGGAGCTTTTCGAAGCGGCAAAACGTGAAGGCAAAGACGGATACTTGTTCTGGAAGACCGGTGAATTCAAAACAACCGAAGAAATGATCGATTACTATGATGAGCTCGTTGAAAAATACCCGATTATTTCACTTGAAGACGGACTTGCAGAAGATGACTGGGACGGCTGGATTCAGCTGACAGAACGTCTCGGACACCGTCTTCAGCTCGTGGGTGACGATCTTTTCGTCACGAACACTGATCGTCTCGCTCGCGGCATTGATCTTGACGCGGCAAATTCCATCCTGATCAAGGTTAACCAGATCGGCACGCTTTCTGAAACATTTGACGCCATCGATATGGCACAGTCAAACGGCTGGACGGCCGTCGTATCGCATCGTTCCGGCGAGACCGAAGATGTTTCCATCGCTGACATCGTCGTTGCGATGGGCACCGGTCAGATCAAGACAGGCGCTCCTTCCAGAAGCGATCGTGTCGCCAAATACAACCAGCTCCTCCGCATTGAGGAATCTTTGGGAGATTCCGCGCTTTATGCCGAATGGGATGCTTTCCGCTTCAACCGCTAATAGGGCATCACAAAGCGCGATCAAAGAACAAAACCGCTCTTTTTAACCGACACTTTCAGTTAAAGAGCCTAACTCAAAGAAAAGTTCACAGTAAAAAAGACGTCGTTTCATGATCACAGTGAAATGGCGTCTTCTTTGTTTTTTTGAGTCAAAATAATGGTGTTATTTTTATTTACGTATACGTAATCTGATCCTGTCAAAACTGTAGAAAACCAACTCCTTTTTTTTCATGTAAATACATTTTTTAAGGATAGATTTAGAAAATATACAGCTTGACAATAATTATAATATAATTATAATATATGTACGCATGGAAATGATTCGATTTGAATGGGATGAAGATAAAAACAAACTAAACCAAAGAAAACACGGTTTGTCTTTCGAAGAAGCCTCAACGGTATTTGCTGATCCGGGAGCCATTCTTTTTGACGATCCAGACCATTCTCTTGAAGAGGAACGTTTTCTCATCATTGGATTATCGGAAAATGAACGTTTCTGCGTTGTAAGCCACTGTTATAGAGATAAAAATTCCGTCATACGATTGATTTCCGCCAGGAAAGCGACAAAGAATGAACGGACAACCTATTTGAAATGGCAAGAAGGTAAGTTATGAGAAAAGAATACGATATTAAAAATCTCAATCCGCGGCAGAATCCTTATTCCAACCGCGTGAAGCAGCAAGTTACTATTAATCTTAACAAGAACACGGTTGAGTATTTTAAGGCAGAATCTAAGCGAACCGGTATGCCATATCAGACGCTGATTAATCTCTACTTGGACGATTGTGTAACCAATAAACGTCAGATCAACCTTACTTGGAAGTAACTTGCATCCGCGATTTGCGTCTACGACCTAAAAAATTATATTAATAGAAAAATCGCCGTAAAAAGCTCGATTTCCCCTCGCTTATCCGATAAATCCGCCATCGACTCCAAGCACCTGCCCTGTTATGAACGACGCTTTGTCCGACACGAGAAAAAGCACTGTTTCGGCGACCTCTTCCGGACGTCCTAAACGTCCGAGAGGCGTTCTTTCGGCGATGTCATCAAGTTCTTCTTCTGTAAAATCAGCGAGCATATCTGTCAGAATAACGCCCGGAGCGACAGCATTCACACGAATGCCGCATGGCGCCATTTCACGCGCAAGAGCGCGCGTCAATCCGATGACACCGGCCTTGCTCGCAGAATACGCAGCTTCACAAGAACCGCCCATTACACCCCAAACCGACGACACATTGACGATGCTGCCGCTTTTCTGCTGAACCATCATAGGGAGTACTGCGCGGGAAAGACGGTAGTTTGAACTCAAATTTGTAGAGATGATGCGATCCCACATCGATTCTTTTGTTTCTGTCAAAAGACCCCATTGGTTGATCCCTGCGTTATTAACGAGTACATCAATGGATGATGACGAAAGAAGCGCCTGTGTCACCATCTTGCGCACTTCATTCGGATCAGAGACGTCGGCGCGCAAGAATTCGGCATCAAGACCTTCATCCTCAATGACACAACGCAGTGATTCCGCTTCTGTCCTTGAACGATAATAATTGATCAGCACACGATAACCGGCGCGCGCCAACGCTAAAGAAATAGCACGCCCGATACCGCGCGCCCCACCTGTTACAAGCGCTGTCCTCTTTTCCTGATCCATACGTTTATTCACTCCTCGTTTTTCGCGTTCGCTTTTTGTTGGAACGCTTCTGCATTGACGATGAAGCGCTCATGCAGGCCTTTGCCGATAATACCTTTGTCGTCAAAGAGCTCGACCTTAAAAACAAGTCGCCTGCGGTCAATCTCGATGAGCTCCGATTTGCACGTAACTGTCATGCCAAGCGGTGTTGGCGACAAATGCTCGATATCGATCTTCGTTCCGACTGTTGTCATCCCTTTCTCAAGATCACCTTGCACGCTTTCCATGCACGTCGCCTCAGCCAGCGCGATCATGGCCGGCGTCGCCAAGATATCCATCAGTCCGGATCCCCACTTGCTCGCCGTGTAATCCGAAGTCACCACAAGCTGCTTCTTCCCTCTGCTATGTTCCACTATGCAGCTCATTTATCTTTATTACTCCATTAATTTCCCTCTGCATTATGGAAGCAAGCCCGTTTGCTTCATATACAGATGAAGGAGTAAGCCACCCGCAAACTGAGAAAAAACATCTATAATGATCGTGCCTGTTTTGCTTAGTGCTGCTTTAAACTTACTCTCGTCTTTATTATTGATAGCTGAAAGTGCTTCTAAAAGTGCTTCTAGGATAGCATTCTTGATTTCTTCATTAGACCGAGATAATATTCTCTCCCACTCTTTAGTGGACTGAAAAAGTATTTCCTCCAACTCTTCTTTGAAACGTTTGAGGTATGTATCAAATTCGAGCCTAATCCCTTCTACTATATAAATAAAAACAGGCGTATCCCCGCCATTTTGTTCGAAGATTTCCGACAGCATACGAACGCGCGAATCGACATTCGAGGATTCGATGGGTTGCAGTAACATGTTGTTACGTTGAGCAAATTCTCGAAGCTCCTTTGGGCTTATATAAAACATCTCTCCTGCATCCAAATCAAGTTTCTGAAAGTTCTCTGTTACCTGATTAATCTTTGACGCTAACTCTAACCCTGTGCTTTCTTTTCCAATTTGGAGAGCACCGTAATTTGAATTACTTAAATCAAGAATATAACTTCTCAACGGTGATGAACAGCTAATCCCCGCAGTGTATAAAATCTTTGCTAGTTGAATGTTGATATCCTTTTCTTCAGTAAACCCGAAAATCCGTATGCATTCTCTATTTTTAATACCATCTAGTAGGAGTTCGTTCAATTCAGCTGACGCAATTTCGGGAAATTCCCCTGTTCTTGAATAGAGAATTAAAACTTTTTCAAAAAAAATGTAGTTCGATATTCCTCTATTGGACAGAATTGCATCACACACATTTAACTGACTTCTTGCTTCTTGTTTTATTTTAGACAACTTATTTTCACACCATGTGATAAAGTCATCTTGTTTAGCACGCACCCGAACACTTTGTTCAATTTTATGGCGTATTTCTACTATTCTTTTATCTTTGTTATAGTAACTTCCCAAAGTAAAAATCGTTTTGCGTGACGAACTTCCATTTAACTTGCTTGATTTATAAATGCCGTCTTTTGTCATTAATTTTGAATGAGCATTCAGAGCGGTCAATACTTCATTAATGAAAAAGGCACTCCGATAGAGAAGTTCTCCTGCTTTATCAATTGCCACCTGCCAATTTGAATGTTGGTCGAAAACCGGTTCTTGTTCGAATAGCAACAATGTACCTGCTCGTTGATCTATTTCGAATATATTATTCGTTGTTTTTTCCAATGCTTCATTTTTATAACACCAATATTTCCAGATACCACTATTAATCCCTGATAATATCCTTTCAACACTATCTCGATTATCTTCCATAAAAGAGAAAAGGTTGGATGGTAACTGAACAATTTGATCTAGCTCGGCACATAATGATAAAAACTGATTTTTTTTGTTATTTCCTATAGCACGAAGAGTAAGGTATTGAATATAAGTACGTACAAACATATTCCATTTGGTTTTGCTCTTTTTTTCGGGAACTGCTGTATTATGCTTGGAAAACACCTTTCGTAAATAAGAATATGTGTAGGCAAACGCAGTTGTGTAGCTCTTATACTTTTGCTCTTGGCCAATAGGATGAATAATATATTTTCCATGTTTTTGACTTACTAGTATTCTTTTCTTATCATCTATATTGCAAAAGTCCGTTATAAGTGCTGAGTCTGCGCCGACTTTATATGATACATTACTCGTTGAAACTCTAGGTCCATACAGAGAATAACAGATGCTGTAACAACCGTCTTCAAATGTCTCTTGCTGGGGAAAAATTCCTTTGTTTTGCAACATTCTAAAAAAAAGAACACAGAGTTTTTCAAACTCCGTTTTATTTAAAACATCTTCGATCATAGTTTGATATTCATACAACATTGCAGCGAAAGCTTCAATCTGACTCCTAGTAAGCTTAGAATACTCCCCCATCTTATACGCTCGGAGAATCCCATTCTCTGTATGGACAATCGAAGGAACAATCACACCACGATCAATTAATACGTCAACAACACTTGAAGCTAATTGTAATCTGCTTTTTGTGTCGAGCGAAATACATTCGCAAATCGCACCGTAAGTCACAATTATTTCATCGTCTATTCTTTTTTTCTGAGAATTTGTATATGATTGTAGCTTGGGATTGATTTGAGATATCATTTGATAGCAATTAGAAAGAATAGAAGGAAACTGATATTTGCTATATTCAATGCTTATCGCTGAAATGTGCATCAACACATTATTAAACTCATCATACACATCAGATAAAATATTTGAAAACAAGTTTTCCGTGCTGTTAGAGAACAGGTATAAGTCATATTCTGTTTGTTTTCGCGCATACATCTCATTTTTAGAAAAAAATACATCTGCCAATAATTCCGACAAAAAATAACTAACAATCTTCATCATGTTTTCACGAGAAATGAATTCATTTTCAACATATGCAAGAGACGCTAACTTATCCGTAGATATATATCGGAACAGTTTTTCAAGCTCTGCATTCGAAATTTCTGGCAAGAGAACAAACGGGATCACAGTTATGCAATTGTCCTTTGATAAAAACCTGATTTTAAGGACACTATCGTTTAACAAATTAAATGATCTTGTATTGATAAGATCATTTTTTTGTAAGCCAAAGTAAACTACATTACTATGAATATCAAACTTTTCTTGGATTCCACTTGTAATATCTACCGAATGATTATGATAAAGAAACTTATTTAACAGGTCGCTTTCTAATGACATAGTATAGATTGGTTGATCTATGTTGAAGGGACACATAGATGCTTCGATATATTCTGTTATCATTCCTGCAAATGCATAAATATCTTTTTTAGATAAAGCAACATAGCTTCCCATCAAAGTGAAACCCGAGTCATCTCGAAATGCATTTAAGTAGTCTTTTTCACACGCGACCACCAGAACATTAGCATGGATTTTGTGTTTCTTAAGTCTTGACACAACGTGTTTTAAGGAATCGCCCTTGACTACAACATCATCAATGACAGCTAATTCTTTTCCAACACAACCAGACAACACATTATAATCTGTCGTACGACTCGAAATAACTTTGCAATTGGTCGGGGTAATTACTCCATTCAAAACCATGGCTTCATAAAAGCACACTGCTTTTCTGGCCATGAACATTACTATCTCATATTTGTTTAAAATATCTTGAATCTGCTCACTATATTTCGTGATATAACTAAAAAATTCACCAGGAAAAATATCAGCAAATGATGGTTTTCTCATAATAATCAACCTCCAGCAAGTTAACAATTTTTCATAAGAATTGTATATTGTATTATTATACACTTCATTATAGAAAATAGGTCACGTGGACTTAAATTCCCAACTTAGAAATGGGATCATGAGAAATCATTTGGACTCCTATAGAATGATAATTAGCAAAACGACTTCAATGAGGCACACCAATGGCAGAGAAAAAAGATAGCACGGATTTGATAAAATTATTATGTGAATCTTTCTTTAATGGCATGTGATTGATTCTGATACGTAATCGATGTGCAGTGACCCTCCCGTTACCCGAGGCCCCCAACCCTTCTGCAACGCGAGCCAAGCCGTATACTCCAGAGAGCGGTCAAAGGCATCTTTTGATTGATCGATGTGCATATCGATCAACGCGTCGTATTGTTCAGCCAAATCGAACACAAAATCTACGTGCTGAAGTTTGTGGTCATCGAGCCATTCCGCCGCCGGCATACCGCCCACGACATCACAGCCCATATCCATCGCTTCCTTCATGAGCTCTGCCGTTCCTTCATTGCGATAAATCCCCTCCTGCGGGAAAGCAATAAGCTGAAGGTCACAGAGATCCTTTGTCTCCTCTTTGGCAGCGATTACTCCTTTCAGCGCAACAAGATCAGGATCAAGATTGCTGATATCAATATTCGTGCGAAGCTTCGTTGTGCCAAAAGCGACACATTCGCGGATAGCACGCACAGCGCGCGCTTTAACGTCTTCGACGGTATACGCGCGAATCCGATCATGCATAATGCTGATTGAATCTTCTAACGTTTCCGTGCTGTCTTCACGTCCTCCGAGCGACGTATACGATTTGTCAAAGTGCATATGCGTATTGACAAAAGTAGGCGCCGTCAACATGCCCTTAGCATCAATCACCTCTACTGAAGTATCTGTTACATTGAGGTTAGGTTCGATTTTGGCATATTTCCCCTGATCGTCGATGAGAATATCCACAGGAGCAGGCCGATTTACTACATTTGCATTTTTGATGAGTAACATGATTTTGACCTCCGATTTGTGTCATCCGGTTGAATAGAAACGATACAGTACTGTACACTTTCACGATAACATCTGGCGGTTATTTTATGGCGTCTTTGAGTTTTAGCTCGTGAGAAACTGTTTTCACTATGTGAAAGGAAGATTCTATTTTTGTCTATTTTTGCGATTCATGTGTATAAAAGAGCTGAAAATGAATAAAATGCGATAATCATTTTGTCTACTATGGAGAGAATCATCAAAAATGACAGTGTTCGTTAGCCTTATTTGTCAACTGAAAATAGTCCGCTCAATTAGTCGATAATAATTGAATAAAACAACAACTACGACTTAAGTATAGGAGTCCAAAGTTGCGAACTTTAGTTGACAGTACTTCAGTTCATAAGTCCAAAGTTGCGAACATTAGTTGACAGTACTTAAGTTGACAATAGGGGGTGCCGGACAAAAAGAACAGCTCAATTGGCATTCCGGAATCTAATAATCATTCTAGAAAGACGAACAAACGCCGTACGACGCCGGAATAATCATTACGATTGAATACTTGGTGGATTCAATAGAAGTCAGATAATTCTAATTGACTAGTTCTCTTACTTCTGATGCCGTATAGAATCTTAAATTGTTTTCAGCAGCATATTTTAGAATTGCTTCAAGAATATTACTGGAAAGAACATACTTTTCATCATGGTATGGTTTCTCTTTGATCGCATGGGAGTAAAGTATGAGAACTTCGCTATTCTTTTTTGCTCTATCCATACCTTCAATAATTTCATCCAGCGTATTGCCGTAACTGTCGTCTATGCCTACGCCGTTAATAATCTTACTCCTATTCTTTTGAGAAAAGTAGACCTTATTAAGATTTTTTATTCTTACGCCCGAAGTCGTCGCAACCGTTGCTCTTAGTATCAAAAAATACTTTAACAGTGCTTTATCCAATTCCTTTGTGCGAGCACCAAACGGATAGGAGAAACTGGTAGGCGCAAAACCTTTTTCTGTCATGAGTTGAATTGAAGGAGAGACCTCTTCGTTTATATAGTCGTCTAAAGAGTTTGTTTTTAAAAAGTCGATAGCGTTCTTATGGTCGTAACCATGACTCCCAAACTCGTGTCCATCTTCTTTCAGTTTATTCATCATATCGAGTTCTTCCTCGGTAAGAAGATATGGTCGAGTAATAAAGAAAGTCACCTTAGCATGATATTTGTTAAACACATCACGAACTGAATACCAGTCCTTAATCTCTTTATCGTCGAAAGTTAGCATGATTCCAGGTTCAATCTTTCGATAAGAACACGAAGTAATGCTTGTAAAACTACAGAAAGCTGTAAATAGCAGAGCTGATGCCAGAAACAAAACGCACACTGTCCGGATTAATCTTTTCCACATATAGAACCTCTCTTGAAAACAAGACAGTTTTAGACTCTGCTTAGTCTCTTTTAGGCTTATTAATCTTTTATAAAAATCAGACAGTTCTCTATTAAATAACGTATTACTTTTTTATTCAAAAATCAACAAGCATATTCCCCCTATTTGCCAACAATCTGAGATAACAAAGAGAACTGCTACAACCGAACCGTTTTTTATCAGTTACAAGGTGTCAAAAGACACTTCCCAAAAACTGTTAATCCTCGCTTGTTGGAACGGGGATGACTTGACCCTGACAGTAATCATAACGATATTGTTATATAGTTATGATTCAATATTAATTTGAAATTATGTTTTGTTTGATGTTTAATAAATCTACTTATCGATTCTTTTACTTCTGCTTCGAGAAAATATCCGAAGACATCTAAGAAGGAGGTTCACATGTATTCGCAAAAACCAAGTACACCACTAAAGAAAAGCACACCCGAACAACAGGGAGTATCATCTCGAGGCCTGCTGGAATTCTATAAAAGTTGCGTTGCTTCCGGATATGAGTTCCACCATCTGAGCATCGCGATCCACGGGTATAAGATCGCACAGGGTTCATGGGTGCCATACCGCGCAGAATTCCCGCATATGTCGCATTCTCTGACAAAAATGTTCACCAATACTGCCGTAGCAATGGCTTGTGACGAGGGGCTTATTTCGTTGGATGACAAAGTGATATCTTTTTTCCCGGACGAGCTCCCGGAAGTAGTCAGTGATAAACTGGCTGCTATGACGCTTAGGGATGTTATTCAAATGCGAAGCGGCCACGCTCACATGATCAGCGGCAGCAAGTGGCGTCAAATAAAGACGAGCTGGGTCGTGGAATATTTTAAGGAGCCGGTCGAGTACTGGCCGGGAGAGTACTATAACTACACCAGCGCAGGAAGTTACATGCTTAGCGCGATAGTACAAAAGGTCACCGGCAAGTCAATCGATGAGTACCTAAAGGAGAAGCTTTTTGTGCATCTCGGTATAGAGGGGCTGACATGGGACAAGTGCCCTAACGGCATTTGCTCGGGCGGCAACGGCATTACCGTTCGCAACGAGGATGTCCTCAAGATGGGAGTCCTGTATATTAACAACGGTGTATATGAAGGGAAAAGATATATCTCGCCCGAATGGTGTCATGATGCCATGTATGAGTCATGCAAACTGAACGAATCCGGATATGGCTATCATTTCACTAATTATGACGGCGCGATCTCCGCCGGAGGACTGTTTGGACAAACTCTGGTGATGATACCGGAGTACGATGTCGTTATCGCTCTTAATGCTGCGTATCAGGAGAACAATCAGGATGCTCTGGATCATCGCGTTCTTGATTTACTCAAGGAGCATCTATATCCGGCGATCAGTGATTCGCCACTGCCTGAAGATCCCGAGGGATATAAAGCTCTCGAAGACTACACTGCGGGACTCAAAATATCCGTTCCCGTTGGGAGCGTGCATTCACCCAAAGAGGATGCGTTCTCCGGTACATACGTATTCGAGGACCCCACCGACAATATCAGCTCCATGACCTTTGAGTTTCACGCTGAAGGCTGTTCCGTCGCAATAACGGATCATCGAGGAACGCATCAGATTGAATGCGGAGCCGGTAAATGGGTATATGAATACAGCTCTATGACCGGCAACTACCTGCACCACCAGTATCAGCCCGACAGCACTCTTTGCGGCGGATACGGTTATTGGGAGGATCCGGAAACGTATGTCATGAAGTGGGCATGGGTTTATATGACTTTCATCGACACGTGCGTCTGCAAATTTGCGGACGGCAGTATGTCATTCAAGAGGAGCGTCAACGTCAACACCCAAGACAAAGAAAGACCCCTGATTTACGGCAAAAAATAGAACCCGAATAGGCCGGCTGCGGAACTCCAAGAATAACCTCGTTAGCGATCAGGAGATAGCTTATGAAAAGAGAGCTGCGGATACTTACTCCACTGGGTATGCTCGGGTATGGATTCCCCATTCAGTGGTTCGAAAAAGGACTGGAAATGGAGCCTCATGCGATAACCGTTGACGCGGGCTCCACTGACAGCGGTCCTCAGAAACTTGCGCTTGGCTTGATGACCTGCTCCTATGAAGCGTACTACGAGGAAATCGAGATTTTGCTTCTTGCGGGTCAACGCAAGCATATCCCGGTATTTATCAGTTCGGCAGGCGGCGACGGGTCAAATATCCATGTCGACTTGTTTGTGCAAATTGTTGAGGATATATGCGCCAAGCATGATCTTCACTTAAAGTTGGGAGTGATCTACTCCGAGCCCGGCAAAGATCTCATCCGAGAACGCCTTAAAGAGGGTAGAATTTCTCCTTGCGGTCCTGTTCCCCAGCTTACAGAAGAGGATATCAACGACGCGACTGTCATCGTCGCACAGATGGGCGTAGAACCGTATCTGAAAATGCTGGACGAACACCCGGACATCGATGTGATTATTTCCGGGCGCACATACGATCCCGTGCCGATAGCGGCATTCGGCATCAAAAACGGCTATGACCCGGCACTCTGCTGGCACATGGGTAAGATCATGGAGTGTGGTGCCCTGTGCGCCACACCCGCCGGGAAGAGCATACTTGGCACGCTAACGGAGGACTCCTTTACCCTCGAACCGCTTAACCCAAAAGAAAGATGTACTCCCTATTCCGTCGCAGCTCATACGATGTACGAGAAATCTCACCCGTATTATCTGCCCGGACCGGGAGGAAGGCTGGATTTATCCGGTTGTTCCTTTGAACAGGTCAACGATCGTGTTGTAAGAGTGAGCGGGAGCAGGTTTGAGCCGACAACTTACACCGTCAAATTGGAGGGCAGCAAAGTTGCAGGCGAGCGCGCAATATGCGTGGGCGGCATACGCGACCCCATATTAATATCCCAAATCGATCCGTTTCTGGATAAAGTGAAGAAGGATGTCCTTGAAGAGTACGCTGAGATGGGCGGAGTACTCCTATTCCACATATATGGTAAGAACGGCGTTATGGGCGTGTTGGAGCCTAACAAGGATCATGTTCCTCTTGAACTGTGCGTCATCATTGAAACCGTGGCTCCAACGGAGAAAATCGCAATCAATATGTGCAACCGAGCTCGAGTGAATATGCTGCATTACGATTATGAGGGGCGCATCGCCACAGCAGGTAATATTGCGCTTCCCTTTACTCCGCTTGAGATCCCGTTGGGCAAGGTCTGTGAGTTCAACGTATACCACACGATGGAATTGAATGATTCATGTGAAGTCTTTCCAATGAAAGTGCTAGAAATATAACAAATGAAAGTAATGGAAATATAACAGCGGAGATAATCGACTGCCATGAAGAATATTTTTCTAAAAGATTTTGCCAAAGTCATCCGGAGTAAAAATGCCGGACCTTTTGAGATGACAATGGATATCGTTCTTAAGAACCAAGAGGATTACCTGTACATCAAAGAGAACAATATCATTAATAGAGAGCTGATCTCTGAGCTGTACCGGATACCTCAGGAAGAAATAATCACACTATGCTACTTCGATAACGCACATGGCATCAAGATAACTATTCCTCGACCGCGCCCTCAGGGTGCCGCCGGAGAGACTGATATGCACGCTGCTCAGCAGCACGTTCCGCTCATGTATATTATGATTTAAAGTGCGCTAAGCGTTAATATAAACAAAGAGCAATCAAGAAAGAGATTTACATATCAAGACAGCAAAAAAGGATACCCCTTGTGACCCAGTGTCACGAGGGGTATTCCTTTCTAGCCGGCAATTCAAAGCCCGAACGCCTAGGATGCGACTTCGTCAGAAGTGTCTCCTGCTCGTTGCTACATGAATTCGGTAGCAATGTCTTTCGCAAGTTGCCTATGCGAACCTATTAGCAATGTATTGAGTCAGCTTCCGACAGAAATCCGTCAGCACTTTATTTCGCCCGTTGCGACAATATCGATGCCTGTATCAAGAATGTTATTGACAAGGACATCGCCGCGGTTGACAGGAGCGTCAACGACCAGTTCGCGAATGAGTTCCATGGCCGAAAAAAGAAGCTCTTTCGGAAGGGGTTCAGCAGAACGAACCGGTACGAGGATCTGATCACCGCCGTGCACTTTGACGGTTGTCGTCAAAATGCGCACAGGATGGAGATATTCGTCTGTCGCAAAGGTAAGACCACGTTTACATTGATTGCCTGCAATAATAAGCTCATTGTTTTCCTCACGGACTGTGATGTTGCAGCCGATAGGACAAACGGTACAGATAACTATCTTTTCCATTTAGATCGCCTCCTTCATCACTTCTACCGTGAGATCCGGGGACGTAATTTCTTTTGCATCAAAGCGTATGTGTTCCATCTCTCCGGGATTGACCCGAAGCGCTCTTTTCTGCACGATTACCTTATCCCCGGTTTTGACAAGGATTCTCACTTTTTCTTCCGGGCTTGTGACTCGGAAATAAAGATTGATCTCACCGCCATCACCCGAATTCACGATCTCTTGTGGACAGATATAGCGCACATTTCGACCCGGTTGAACCTGAATGACATCTTCCGCTTTCTTAAGCCTGCCGAGCGCGTATTTCGCCGCGCATTGGCCTGCGCGTTCACTCTCCAAAGACACATTGTCGACCAAGTCGTTAACATGGACAACGTTGCCGCAGGCAAATACATCTTCGCGACTTGTCTGCATATACTGATTCACAACCGGCCCGTTCGTGATCGGTGAAATCTCAATCTCCGCTTTGTGCGTCAATTCATTCTCCGGAATTAAGCCGACGGACAGCAGCAACGTATCACAAGGGTACTCGACAGCCGTCTCGGGGATGGGTATGTTCTCAGCGTCTACTTCGCAGACGGTCACACTTTCAACGCGTTTCTTGCCTTTAATATCTGTGACGGTATGTTTCATCAAGAGCGGAATCTCAAAGTCATCGAGACACTGAACTTTGTTGCGGGTCAGGCCTGCCAGGTAGTCGTTGAGCTCAACGACCGCGATCACTTCGGCGCCTTCGAGCGTTATGCGACGCGCCATAATCATCCCGATATCGCCCGAGCCTAGAATGACAACCCGACGTCCGACCATGGCATTTTCACGGTTCATCAGACGTTGCGCCGTGCCTGCGGTAAAGACGCCGGATGGACGCGATCCGGGGATGGTGAGCTGGAAACGTGTGCGTTCACGACATCCCATGGCGAGCACAACACTTCCTGCCTCAATGATGGAGAGACCGTCCTTTGAGCTCATGCAGACGACACCCGTGTCCCCAATATCAAGTACCATCGTATTTAACAGGACTTCAACTCCGAGTTCCAGCGCTTTGTCGGCGAAACGAGCGTAATATTCCGGCCCGGTAAGTTCTTCTTCGAAGTAGGACAGACCGAAGCCGGGATGAATACACTGCTGCAGAATACCGCCAATCGATTCGTCGCGTTCCACGATGAGAACCTTCTCAGCGCCTTCTTGCTTTGCCGCGATAGAGGCAGCGAGTCCGGCAGGTCCTGCTCCTATGACTAATACATCACATGTGATCTTTTGCATACGCGGACCTCCTCTAACGCATGTCCCCTACAACGTAATAGGAACCCTTCTCATTTTTCATGATTTCCGAAGCCGGCATTTTGAGCTCTCTTGCCAGAATCTCAATCACTTTTGGTGTACAAAAACCTGCCTGACATCTGCCGGTGCCCGCGCGAACACGCCGTTTCACCGCATCCACGCTCCTCGCTCCCAGGGGACGATGAATCGCGTCGAGAATCTCCTGCTCGGTCACTGTCTCACAGCGGCAAACAATATTGCCGTAGAGCGGCTGTTTTTCGATCAGAGAGGCTTGTTGCTCAACGGAAAGATCAGCGAATCGCGTGATGCCCTTGCGTTTTTCAACAAAGTTTTTCTTGAACGGCGCATTCATGCCCAGAGAGATCATCAGTTGCGCGACGTACTTGCCCATGGCAACCGAGAGTGTCAGCCCTGTGGAACGAACGCCCGAGAGATTGATGTATCCATTAAGGTCTTCGTAAGTATCTACATGAAGTCCTTCAGGAACACGATTCGGCCTCAGACCGCTATACTGAGTGATCGCATCACGCCAGTTTACTCGCGGAACGAGTTTTTCAACGTCGATCCGGATCGATTCCAGTCCGTCGGCCGTCGTCTCCGTGGCAGACTTATCGTCCAAATCTTCCGCCGTCGGTCCGATAAGCATGTTGCCGTGCACCGTTGGGCACATGAGCCTGCCTTTTGTGGTCTTAGTCGGAATGGGCAAGACAATGTGTTTCACCTTGCAGGACGTGTTTTTATCAAGAATGTAAAATTGTCCGCGGCGCGGAACCACGTCGTAACAGCGCTTCCCGACCATGCCCGCAATTTCATCACAATATAGAGCCGCGGCATTGATGACCCACTTCGTCTCAATTTCTCCTCCCGTCGTGATGACGGACTGAACGCAACCGTCGCCTGTCCTAATGTCCGTCACTTTAGTGGAGAGCAGAAAATGAACGCCGTTAGCATACGCGTTTTCTGCGTAGGCCTGAACCAGAACAAAGGGGTCAATAATGCTTTCACGCGGAATATAGAGGGCGGCACGAACCTCCGGATTGATCTCCGGCTCCATTCTCAGCACATCTTCCCGTGTCAGATATTCGACATCATAAACACGATTCCTCATGGCCTTATCTTTGATGGCGGGAAGCTGCTCAAGCTGCTCATCTGTGATGGCCGGAAGAATGGCTCCGACAGGCTCAAAATGCACGTCCAGATCACGTACAATTTTGTCATACATGGGATTGGCGGCAACGACCAATTCCGATTCCAAAGAGCCCGGGCTGGCATCATAGCCCGTATGAATGATGGCACTGTTGGATTTAGAAGCGTCGCCGCCAATATCCTCGTTTTTTTCCACCACGGTAATGTCAAGTTCGTATTTCGACAATTCGCGGGCGATCGCGCAGCCGACAGCGCCCGCACCGATTACGACTACATCCGTTTTCATTTTATCTACCTGACTTTCCTCTATTATTCTTCCCAATTCTTGGATCTTTCAACAGCGCGATACCAATCGTGGAGCAGTGATTCCCGCTGGTCGCTGGACATCTTAGGCTCAAAGCGTTTCTTGAGTTTCCAGTTCTTTTTCAGTTCATCAAGATCCTTAAATTCCCCGATTCCGTAGGCCGCCACGTATGCCGCACCCAACGCCGTCGTTTCGTTGATGACCGGTACTTCGACCGGGATACCCAAAATATCCGCTTGGAACTGCATCAGAAAATCATTCTCTGTCGTTCCGCCATCAACCGCCATACGATCAATTTTAATGCCGGAATCCAATTCCATAACATCGAAATTGTCTTTCACCTGATAGGCAATGCTCTCAAGTGTTGCGCGGACAATGTGCTCACGCGTCGTGCCGCCGGTAATGCCGATCATCATACCACGGGCGTATTGATCCCAGTGAGGCGCCGCAAGTCCTACGAAAGCAGGAACGAAGTAAAGGCCATTCGTGCTGTCGACAGACGTCGCGAGCTTTTCCGACTCCGCTGCCGTTTCAATGATCTTAACGCCGTCGCGCAACCACTGCACAGCCGCGCCGGTGATATAAATGCCGGCATCAAGAGCGAAGCTGAGTTTGCCGTCAAGGCCCCAAGCTACTGTCGTGAGCAGGCCGTTCTCGGAGTAAACGGGCTTATCGCCTGTGTTCATCAACATGAAGCTCCCTGTGCCGTAAGTCGTCTTGACAGATCCCGCATCGAAGCAGGTCTGACCAAAGAGAGCCGCCTGCTGATCGACGACGGAACCGGAGATTGGAATTTTCGCTCCAAAGAAATCCAAGGGATCCGTGTATTCGTAAATTTCGGCACTGTTGCGGATCTCAGGCAAAATGCTTCTGGGAATGTCAAAGATCTGGAGAATATCGTCATCCCAGTCCGCTTTGTGAATGTTGAAAAGCATCGTACGGGATGCCGTCGAGGGATCCGTGACAAAGACTTTTCCGTGAGTCAGCTTCCAGATCATCCAGGTATCCAGTGTACCCGCATGGATACGATTCTCACTGATTTTCTCTTTCACGCCTTCAACATTGTCAATAATCCACTTAATTTTTGCGGCACTGAAATAAGCGTCCGGAACAAGACCCGTTTTCTGACGAATGGTGTCACCATGCGTCGCAGCAACTTCATCAATCATGCGCGCCGTGCGGCGATCCTGCCACACAATCGCATTATACACAGGCTGGCCGGTTCTGTTGTCCCACAACATCACGGTTTCACCTTGATTGTCGAGGCCGATACAAGCTAAGTCGGCCGGTGTGATCCCTGCCTGATTCGTGGCCATCTTGATCGTTTCAAGAATAGCGTACCAAATCTCGATCGGATCGTGCTCAACCCAACCCGCTTGCGGATAATACTGCTTATGCTCCTTATATGCCCGAGACACATTCTCCCAATTTTCATCAAAGATGAGAGCGGATGTGCCGGTCGTACCCTGATCAAGACCTAAATAATATTTCTTCATGTTCTCTTCCTTTCAACTCCTCAAGATGTCTGTTTCTTTCTTTAATCTCAGAAAAGATGACCGAACTAATTCAATTGAATGCCGTTTCTTTCTTCTCCATTACAATCAGCTAACGAATGGTGCTTACAACGGCACTTCCATGACGCAAGACCTGTGAACTCGTTGAACCGATAGTGCCTAATCAGCATTCGCTTCTTCTTTGACTACCGGCGCTTTCTCCGGCTCCGGACTCATTTTCTTGGTCATCGCAAGGGCGAGCAGTACCGCGAGAATACCTCCGATAATCTTACTGACGACAACCGGCGTGATAAATTCAGGCGCAACACCTGCGGTAAAGCCGAGGTGATCGCCAAGCGCCGCGGTTGCGAGCACTAGCCACGCAGTATTGACGATGATGCCTTTCTTGTTCATGTCTTTCATCATTTTGTAAACAGGGATCGAGTTGGCAAGTGTAAATACAAGTCCGGCGGCACTAGTGGAATCCAGTCCGATCTTCTTGCCAAGCGCCGTGAGCGGTTTATCGAGTACGCGCATCAGCAACGTCAAAATCGGGAAGGTTCCCAACAGGACGACACCGATGGATCCGATGATAGACAGACCTTCGGAAATGGGCGCCATACCCGGAATGATGACGACACCCGTCAACGCTTCAAACGCCGAGCAGACAAGTCCGATGGTGATGATGATGGTTATGATTCTTCCGAATACCAGACATCCCTTAGCCATGCCGTCGGGTATGAAGTACAGCCCGATCGCGATCAGCACGGTGATGATAATGACCGGAATGGTGTTCATAAAGACCATTCCTGCGTTAAAGCCGGCCATAAGACCGCCGAGGATGCTCGCGACAGGAATCGGCAAAAAGCCGATGAGCAGTCCGCGTGCGAAATAGGGTCTGTCCTCCTTTTCAATGAGCCCCAATCCGACCGGAATCGAAAAAGTAATCGTGCAGCCAAGCATTGCGGCAACAATGAGTCCCGCGTACTGGCCGGCTTGCTCGTTTTGCGCAAGCTGCATAGCCAATGGGTAACCACCCGTATCATTTGGCAGGATGGCGCCAAAGAGAGCCGGGTCAGAGCCTATCGCATTAAAAGCGGGCACGAGCGCAGGACCCAGAACTCTGGCAATGACCGGTGATAGAGAGACCATTCCGACCATACCCAGAGCCAAAGGCCCCATGGCATTGAAACCTTCATCGAATTGCTCGCCCAGACCGAAGCGATTCCCGATGATCTTGTCCAACGCGCCGATTACGGCTCCGGCAGCCATAATCCAGATGATGATTTGATCAAACGATGGCATGATAATTCCTCCTTTTTGTTCTGTTTTTTTAAACCGGAATGTTAGATCCGGTTACACCCCTTCACTCAAATATTTCCCGAAGATGCTGTTTCAAACATTCAAGAAATAAAAAACAAATACGTCGTCTATCCGCCGCACGACCTTGTTGATTCAAATTGATTTCTGGCTCTTTTGTCTGAAAACTTCTCCGCAAATGCTTGTCATCCTGTAAGAAAGATCAAAGCGGAGCTGATGGATTGTTACCGTTTTGTTGGTTTGTGTGTGTTTTGAAATCACGGTAGCACAGAAAAAATCGTTTGTCAAACGATTTTTGGTAATTTTATCCATTATTTTCGCTTTAATTCGTTAATTATTTATCGATTATAACAATATTTCAAAATAGCACATGTTGCCTTTTGTGGGATTTTAAATTTAATGTGTGCCTATTTGAGGACATTCATTGCGACTCAAATAGAAAAAGGCGGTGTGGAAAATGTCCATCCGCCTCTGTTTTTTACGCATATCTTTAACAAGGACCGCCGGCAGCGTTTATTTGGCGATGACGAGATCCGCTCCGGCTTCCGCGGCAATACGCTTATAGGGATGTGGGGTTTTCTCATCGGAAATTAGGATATCCACGCTTGAAAGCGGGCATATTTGATTCAGCGCGGTGACATCAAACTTACTGTAGTCAGCAAGCGCGATGACACGTCTGCTGCGCTGGATCATTTTCCGTCTGGCATTAGCTTCTTCCGTATGATAATCCGTAATCCAACCCTCGCGGTTAACGCCGCCGACACCCATGATGAGTTTGTCAACGTTGAACTGATCAATGGTTTGCTCCGCGAGGAATCCGGAGGTTGCTCTATCACCTATCCGTACATGCCCGCCGATCATCAACACATTAAATTTCTCAAAATTTATAAGAACATCCGCGATCGGAATGGAGTTCGTTAGAATGATCAGATCATTGTGCGTATAGAGCAATCTCGCGAATTCAAGAGTCGTTGTCCCAAGTTCAATAAAGAGAGAATCACCGTCGTGGATAAATTGCTGCGCTGCCCGCGCAACCAGCTTTTTCTCAGTCAGGTTAATAATTTCGCGCATCTCATAACGCGGTTCCACGCCGTACATATTGGGCAACGTCGCGCCTCCATGAACCCGCGCCAAATAACCCGCACGTTCAAGACTGCTCAGGTCGCGACGTATTGTCTCATCGGAGACATCAAAGCGCTCGACAAGATCACGAAGCCGCACCGTTTTCTCTTTCTTGATCAAATCGAGTATAGCGGATCTTCTTTTCTCGAGCACGGAAGACATCTCCTTCCTATAATGCTTCTCCACGCTAATAGATGTTGCTAAGTTCTTCTGGTGTTAGCCTTGCCGTCAACTGTGACCTGTACTTCTCGACTTCGGGTCTTCGCTTACCCGTCATTCGGTGACAGTCAGTACCCAAAAACTGAACATGGCCTTGTCTAATGTACTTCAGACACTTTTGTCTTGTTAAATAATCTGCATCCAAAAAATCTAAGTTAAGTTGCATGTGAACACCTAAATCCACAAACTGCTTAAATATTTTCCGTCTCATCATGAAGGGGTAACGGTCAATGTGAGCCAAGAGCACCTCAACCGAATATCTCGAGTAAATCTCCTTGACTAATTTTATAACGTGCTCCGGCTCTGACTTCGGTGAAGACATCTCGAGAAGAAGCAGATCCGTTCCATCAATACAAAGGTCGTCTAAATTAGTGTAATTGAAGATAGCAGGAACAGCGTAGACTTCAGCTCCCAGCCGATGCTTCATGCTGTAATGCTCCAGCACCGGTTTCAGCAGTCGGAATGATCTTTTTCTTCTTTGCAGAAATTTATCAACGGCTTCTCTATGTGAATAATAATGTGAGGTTAAAAAAACTTCTTCAATTCCCTGCTCTCTAAGAGAGAGAACCATCTGCTCTGACTCCTTAACATTCTTCGCACCATCATCCATTCCAGGAAGAAGATGTGTATGGGAATCAATAAACTTGAAGCCGTTCATTCTCCTAGAATTCCTTTATTTGGGATCGCTTCTGCCTCCGTCATCTCCATAGCCGTAGCCGTATCCGTAACCGTAGCCCTGTTTTGTATAATCGACGCCATTCAGTATAACACCTAGAATTGTTGCCTGAGCTTTTTCTAAGGTTTCTATCGTCTTTTTCAATTCCGGCTTTGTCGACTCTCCCGCCCTGGTCACAATAACAACACCATCCGTATGCGAGGCAAAGGAGCTGACATCTGTCACTTGTAAGACCGGTGGAGTATCTATAATGATGTAATCAAACTGCTTTTCTAACATCTTAAGAAAATTTTGAAACAGCTTACCGGACAAAAACACCGTCGAATTGGGCACCCTCGTACCGCAAGTCATCACATAGAAATTTTCTTTTTGGTTATAGACACAGGACTCAGAAAAACTGTTTTTATCAGATAGAAAATCTGTTAAACCCGGCTTGCTCGGAAGATTCAAGTAGCGGTGCAACTTCGGAGCATGTAAATCACAGTCAATGACAATTACTTTGTTTTCATAAATATTGCCAAAGGCTCTCGCCAAATTCAAAGAGCAAAAAGTCTTCCC
>JAAZJH010000051.1 GCA_012800435.1 Clostridiaceae bacterium
GTTCATTCTTGCGAGCAGTGTGTTGAACTAACAGTAGGCACAACGGGATGCGACCGTCACATCGCGAGGGCTTGTAAGAGCCTACGGAGGTATCGATCGTGAGGTCGATGCGAAGCAGAGTGGTACCGCGATTTATGATCGTCCCTGCAGAGAAAGGGGACGATTTTTTATGTTGTTTCGCAGATACATGCGAAAAGCAAAAAATCACAGCAATGCGATTGGAGGAACACAAAATGAAAAAGAAGTTATCTGTCATACTGGCGATCATACTTCTTATTGTCGCCTTGACGGCCTGTGGCAGTAAACCCGGCAACGAAACGACAGGCAGCAACACGGATGCTAGTACAAAGAAATTTACCGTCGGCATCTGCCAGCTGATGGTTCACGACTCTTTGGATCAGGCAACGAAAGGTTTTATCGACGCCCTGACGGAAGCGATGGAAGCTGAAGGCAATACGGTTGAGATCGATACTCAGGTTGCAGGCGAAGCAAATCTTTGCCCCACCGTCATCAACACCTTCGTTGCGAAGAATGTTGACCTGATTATGGCAAACGCGACGCCTGCGCTTTTGGCGGCGGCAAACGCCACGACAAGCATCCCTGTTCTGGGCACGTCTATCACCGACTACGCCGATACTTTCGCCGGCAATATTCCTGACAATGTGTCCGGTACCTCCGATGCTGTTCCTTTCGACGAACAGGCTCGGATGATGATTGAAACGCTCGGTCTTGTTGCAGGCGATCAGGTTGGCGTCCTGTATTGCACAAACGAGTCCAACTCTCTAATCCAGTATGAGGCCGTAAAGAAAGAGTTTGAGGCTGCGGGTATTGTTGTAAAGGCATACACATTCTCAGAAACCACCGAGCTGCAGACGGTTACAAACTCGATGGCTAACGAGAGCAAGGCCGTTTATATTCCTTCCGACAACACCGTCGCCGCCAACGATGCCATTGTCGGCACCATCTGCACCGAGAAGAATGTACCTGTCTATACCAGCTACGGCGGCGCTATCTGTTACGCGAGTCTAGCCATCGACTACTATCTTTTGGGGCGTGATACCGGTCAAATGGCCGCTGAGGTTCTAACGGGGAAAAAGGCGATTTCCGACATTGAGATCAAGACGCAAGCGCCAATTGTCTCCTATAACAAAGAACTGTGCGATCAGTTGGGCATCGACATTCCCTCCAAATGATTGGGGTGCTGCCCAAAAGTGTATTTTGCCTAAGGCCTTCCAGAGTGACCTCGTCGACTTAGGCGAAAAAAGTCAGTAAGTAAGATATGAGGTAAAAATGGCATTCTTAAATGCGTTGCCCGGCGCGGTTGCAGAGGGCTTGATATGGGGACTGATGGGGATCGGTGTCTACCTATCCTTCAAAATACTCGATATTGCGGATCTGACGGTGGACGGTTCGATCTGCACCGGCGGGTGCGTATGCGCCGTATTGTTGGCGAACGGTTTTCCCGTTTGGCTGAGTGTTGTTGCGGCGTTTGCAGCTGGCGCTTTGGCCGGTTTTGTAACGGGTCTTCTGCACACCGCATTCGGAATTCCTTCCATCCTTGCCGGCATTTTAACGCAACTGATGCTCTATTCTGTCAACCTTACGATTCTCGGCGGCAAGTCCCTCGTTGCCATTGATCCACGCGCAAACAAACTCTTGGTACACATGAGTAATAATCCCAGCGCCATTATTACCATGGGCATTTTTGTGACGGCTACGATAATCGGACTTTGGCTGTTCTTCTATACAGAGTTTGGCTTGACTATAAAGTCTACCGGTGATAATCCTCATATGAGCCGCGCTCAGGGCGTCAATGTGAAGCTTACTCAGGTGCTTGGACTTTCGGTTTCGAACGGCATCGTCGCCTTGTCCGGATCCTTGCTTGCCCAGTACAAAGGCTCCGCAAACATCAACGACGGTCGCGGCGCGATCGTCATCGGTCTTGCCGCCATCTTTATCGGCCTTTCTGTCTCGCTTAAAATCAAGCCCAACTTTGTTGTAAGTATGATTGGCGTTACGGGAGGGGCCATTGTTTACTACATCGTTTACAACGTTGTCATTCTGCTTGGACTTAAAACGGACTTCTTAAAAATGTTCTCTGCCATCATCGTTGCAATATTCATCGCCGTGCCCTACATAAAGAAAGAATATTTCACCAAGCAGCGAATAATGCCTTCTAATGGCGCCAAAACCCGGATAAATGGAGGAAACAATGCTTAAGATCACCAATTTACATAAGACCTTTGATCCGGGCACGATTAACGCAAAAACGGCTCTTGACGGGATTGATCTTCATCTGGAGGACGGCGATTTCGTCACGGTGATCGGAGGTAACGGTGCAGGAAAATCCACTCTTTTGAATGCGATTGCCGGTGTTTGGAAGCCTGACTTCGGCACGATTGAGATTGACGGTATTGACGTGACTTTGATGCCTGAATACCGTCGGGCAAAGTATTTGGGAAGAGTGTTTCAGGATCCCATGAAAGGCACGGCGCCCGATATGGAGATCGCAGAAAATCTTTTCATAGCCTCTAGGCGGGGCACCAAACGCAGATTTGTCTGGGGTGTCCGGAAAAAAGATCGTGCTCTCTACAAGGAACTGCTTGCGACGTTGGAGCTGGGGTTGGAAGATCGGATTTCTCACAAGGTCGGACTTCTTTCCGGCGGTCAACGGCAGGCTGTTACGCTGCTTATGGCGACGCTGAACCGTCCGAAGTTGCTTCTTCTGGACGAGCATACGGCGTCCCTCGATCCCAAGACAGCCGTAAAAGTGTTAGAACTTACCGACCAGATTGTTCAGAGAAATAAACTGACCACACTGATGATCACGCATAACATGAAAGAGGCCATTTCACACGGCAACCGCCTGATCATGATGCACGAGGGCAGAATTATCGTGGATATTTCCGGTGAAGAGAAAAAGAACCTCACCGTTGAACAGTTGTTGAATCTGTTTATTCAGGCAAGCGATGGCGACATTTCCGACAGAATGGTTTTAAACTGATAATCAGTTCAAGACCTTGCCAAGAGCTCCTATCATGGACAGAATCTTTTTCAATAACCGGAAATGGAAGAGGAATCAGATATAGAAATGAAAAACCATCCTGGATTTTAACGGTTAAGCGGTTGTTGATGCCGTCTAACGTATGTTTTAAACGCTTTCGCATTAGATGAACAAACGAAGGATGGGAACTGGAAAGCAAATTAGCATTTGCGCGGAATAGAAAAATGTTTTGGAATGCTAAAAACGGAAC
>JAAZJH010000084.1 GCA_012800435.1 Clostridiaceae bacterium
CAAGCTGAAGCAATGAAAAATACTAAGAAGGTTATCCTTGAAGTATCAGAAGATTTTCATAAATTAACCGGAAGAAAATATGGTCTTTTTGAAGAGTATAAAACAGAAGATGCGGATGCATGTATTGTTGTGCTTAATTCTACAGCAGGTACTGCAAAATATGTTGTTGACCAAATGAGAAAGGAAGGAAAAAAAGTTGGTGTTATTAAACCACGTGTTTTCAGACCTTTCCCTGTTGATGAAATTGCAAGTGCATTAGCTAAATTTAAAGCTGTTGCTGTAATGGATAAAGCTGATAGCTTTAACGCAGCAGGAGGACCGTTATTCACTGATGTTACAAGTGCAATGTTTGCAAAAGGTGTATTCGAACCTAAAGTTGTAAATTATATTTATGGATTAGGTGGAAGAGACGTTAAAGCTGATGACATAGAATTTATTTATAACAAACTTATTGATATTGCAGATTCAGGTAAAGTAGATTCAGTTTATAACTATATTGGAGTAAGAGAATAGGAGGTGTAGGTTAGATGGCATATAAATTGAAGGAAGTTGCAAAAAAACCGGAAAGACTTACCGGTGGACATAGAATGTGTGCAGGTTGCGGTGCACCTATTGTAGTAAGACAGGTTTTAAGAGCTTTGAAGCCGGAAGACCATGCAGTAATAGCTTCGGCTACAGGATGTCTGGAAGTTTCCACATTTCTCTATCCATATACTGCCTGGAAAGATTCTTTTATTCATACTGCTTTTGAAAATTCAGCAGCCACTATTTCAGGTGTAGAAGCAGCTTATACATCACTTAAGAAACAAGGAAAGTTAAACCAGGAAGGTGACACCAAGTTTATTGCTTTTGGTGGAGACGGAGGTACCTACGATATAGGTATACAATCTCTTTCAGGTGCAATGGAGAGAGGTCATGACATGGTTTATGTATGTTATGATAATGGAGCGTACATGAACACAGGTATCCAAAGATCCTCAGCTACTCCGATGTATGCAGATACTACAACAACACCTGCAGGCAAGGTTTCGTCAGGCAAACAACAATGGAGAAAAGAGTTAGCTGACATTATGGTAAAACATCATATTCCATATGTTGCACAAACAGCATGTATAAGTAATATGAAGGATCTTTATGAAAAGGCTGAAAAGGCAATATATACACAAGGCCCTGCATTTTTGAATGTATTAGCTCCATGCCCTAGGGGATGGCGTTATAATGCATCAGATTTTATGGATATAAGTAAGTTAGCAGTTGATACATGTTTCTGGCCACTATATGAAGTTATTGATGGAAAATACATCGTGAATTATAAACCTAAAAACAAGCTGCCTGTTGCAGATTTCCTGAAAGCTCAGGGAAGATTCAGACATCTTTTCAAGAACAATAATGAGGAACTTGTTGATGAAATACAGGCTGAAGTTGATAAGAGATGGGAAGCATTATTGAAGCTTGAAGCCGAAGCTTAATAGTCGGGAAGTTAGAGGCGAGAGGTAAGAAGTTAGAAATTATATAGAGATATACAACGCGGTAATCATATATATTCAAATATATGGTTGCCGTTTTTTTTATTATTGTAATGGAGATAATCAATATAGAGGGTGTATTTAATTAATATGAAGAAAAATATGGCATGGTTCAGGTGACGGCTCACGACATCCGTGTCGTGAATTACGAATTTTTCCTTGCCTTAAACATAACAATCCGTGGGCTTTGTTCAAACTATTATACTTTAGAAATCGAATCTACCATGTTATGTATCAGATATGTTAATTGCACCCCTTATAACTTGAGTCGTGAGAGAGATTAAATAGTACTTTTGAACCATATCTTATAGCAAATCAGTGTAATTTAAAACTACACAAACCTACCAGTTAAAATCACCCATAAGAGGATATTAATACAAGTGAAATGCCGATAGAATAATGCCTGTATAGAGGGTAAAGAACTTTCATGCAAATTTTAAGTTTTTTACTAAAACCAATTTAAAGGAGCTGGTATTATTGAAAAAGAAA
>JAAZJH010000052.1 GCA_012800435.1 Clostridiaceae bacterium
AGTACATCATCGTGGACTGCGGTTCCGCCGACCACCCGATGAACACCAAGATCCGTGACTGGGAGCCTGTTGAAGCGAAAGCTTGTGACGAGTACATGAAGAAGCGTTACGGCAAAGGCCTGAACGAACTCTATCCTTGGCCCGAAGCCTATCAGGCGATGCACCTGATGCTCTTCCCGCAGCCTTGGGAGATCATTCACGTCGAATGCGCCGGCGGAGAGGTTGACAAAGTGCTGAACAAGCGCCTGATCATCGGCACGTTCCCCTGGAAGTTCCAGTACGGCGAATCTGCGTTCTGCCGTGTCGTCGCCTTCGACGAAGAGGACTAATCGCTTAATTAAGATCGATATGCATCCCGTAGATTAATCCTTCCGGGTGTATATTGTAAATGAAACGTAGTCTCAGCTTATCGATAGGTCATGCTTATTGCTGATTGATCGAGAGACGCAAAAGAGTACAAAAAAGGGATGTGGTAAAGACGCACTGTTGTGATTTGCCGCATCCCTTTTATTTCGGGAAAAATGTGTCCGATCACAAAGGCACTGATTCCTCTGTATTTTAAAGTTATATGAAGCACGTTGTTTATTGCTTTTCGACGATGTACAACGTGCTTCGCGTATGTTCAGCTGTTTATTATTTATCGTTTGATTCTGCTAACTCTGCTTGCGATTTTATATAGTTACGCCAGCCGCCGAAAGATGTGATTTCGCGCATGTTTTTAACGGTCATCGGTTCCGCGATGACGCCAAAGACGATGCGTTCATCCTCAAGTTTGATTTTGCCGATAGTAAGTCCCGGAGGTTCACCGTCAAGGATGTAAGCAAGACCTAAAGCGGGGACACTCCATACTTCGACGTCGATGGCTGCCGCGTCGGGATCTTCCGGGTCAACCTGTATCATGGCGGGATAATTATCGTTGATGCTCCACAAACGGTAACATGGCGCGGTCTTCGCTTCACTTTCAAAGAATGCGCCGTTGTTGAGCATATTGTGCTCAAGTTCTAAACCGCGCATCAGCGTTCCGTTTACGGCAAGCAGAAAAGAGATGTTTTGATCGTTCATGGTCATCTCCTCTTACAAAGTCTAAAATTTGGTTAAGAGATTATGCTATGTTACTTTTACAGAATCTTTATGACGCGTTTTTCATCACGAGGTTCCGCTATCGGATAATCGCCTGACGGATAGCCCAAGGCCAGATTGCCGATTCCGATGTACTCTTCATCAAGCCCCCATTTTTTGAGGAGTGCTTTTCCTTCATCGAGTTCAAAGACTTCTTTTGCGCGGTGGATCCAGCAGGTAGCGACGCCCAAAGCATGAGCCGCATTCATCAAGTTGCCGAGAACCAAACTGCCATTGTAAACTGCGCAACTGCTGTCTTTCTTTGCGATGACTGCGATGATGGTCGGTGCGCCGTAGTAGGGATCTGAAGCCGGTCCGCCTCTTTGTTCTTCGACAATCTTCGCGTTGAGTTTTTTTAGCGTCGCTACGGTTTCGGGATCTTGTACAGCAATGAGAACTGTATCTTGACGAGGGGAAGCAGCATATAGGCCGGCCTCTAATATTTTGTCGAGCGTTGCTTCGGGAACAAGTTCATCCGTATAGCCGCGAACGCTACGGCGTTCTTTCAAGTTTTCAAGTGTGCATTTCATAATGTCATTTGTCCTTTCTTTTATTTATAACGATATATATAGTGTTACTCTCAGTTTATACGAAATATACATGTGCTGTAAGTGACAATCATCACAAAGAAAAAGAAGACCGTCTCACGGCGAGAGCGGTCTTCCTTTTTTCTTTCAGTTGCACGGAGGCGGGGTGTGTTTTCTATCGTTGCCTTCGTGTTTTCAAGAGATCTTACTCTTCTTTGACTTCGAGTTCATCATCCTTGAACTCATAGTCTTTGCCGGGGAGAATGGCATTCAGCAGGATGCCGAGAATCGCTGCTACGGCCAGACCGGAAAGGTTGATAGTAGCTGATCCGACGTTGAAAACGATTCCTCCTGCAGCTCCCATGCTGATACCGAGACCGGACACGAGAATGATCGTGACAATCATCAGGTTACGTGCTTTCGTTAGATCAACCTGATTCTCGATGAGGTTGCGGACACCAATAGCGGAAATCATACCGTAAAGGATACAGGACACGCCGCCGATGGCAGGACCGGGGATTGAGCGAATGAAACTTCCCACGTGTGGGAAGAGACTCGCGACGATCGCGATGACCGCTGCAATACGCATGACGCCCGGCGCGAAGATCCGTGTCAGTGCGAGAACACCGGTGTTTTCACTGTACGTAGTGTTCGCAGGACCGCCGAAGGCTGCAGCCATACTGGTAGCAAGACCGTCACCGATAAGTGTCCTATGAAGACCGGGATCGACCATATAGTTGCGACCGACTGTTGCGGAGACGGCGGAGATATCACCGACGTGTTCCATCATCGTCGCCAATGCAATCGGCGCAATGGTAATGATGGCGCTCACATCAAATTTCATGATGCTTTCCTTATAAATAGGAATTGCGAGAATACTTTCTGTTGCCTTCAATGCGGTAAAATCGACCATGCCGACTAATAGCGCGACAATGTAAGCGGCGACCACTCCAATCAAGATTGGAATGACACGGAGCATGCCTTTGCCCCAGATGTTGACGGCGATAATCGTTAAAATGGCGGTAAGGGCAACAAGCCAGTTCATTCCCGCGGAAAGCCCCTCAATCGGCCTCTGGATATCGTTCAACGCAACCGGAGCGAGAATCAAACCGATGCCGATGATGATCGGACCGGTAACGACGGGCGGGAACCAGCGCATGACGCGCTTCACGCCGACCACTTTGATGATGAGTGCAAGCACGCAGTAGATCAAACCTGCAACAAAAATACCGCCCGATGCGTAGGGCAGTTTCGTCGGATCATGGGCATCCGAGAACGGGCTGCCGGCGACGATATTGTAACCGACAATAAACGCAAACGATGAACCAAGGAATACAGGTACTTTGAAGCCTGTAATCACATGGAACAGCAGTGTGCCGAGTCCGGCCATAAGAAGCGTCGTGTTGACGTCGAGACCAGTGAGAATCGGCACGAGAACGGTCGCTCCAAACATCGCAACGGCCTGCTGCAGTCCGAAAATAAACTGCTGGATAGGATTGATGCCTTTGAGCGAATAGATCGGATCAATACCCAATCTTACTTTTTCTTCTGTCATTCGTCCATCTCCTCTCATAATAAGTGTTCCCTTGTATTATCTTACGGCTCCTCGTCACGTTTCCGTACTCTTACGTTAGAACGCACAAGAAACTCTGCAAAACAGGAACACTCATCGATAGATTTATACGTATCCTATCATAACATAAATAAGGGTCGCATTGTCATTTTTTACAGGTTCATGTTTCTTTTTAGGTTTCTTTATGACGAGATTCTATAACTAAAGCGGTCAATATGTGTGTAGAGTTGGTTATTTCGCCTAAAGGTCATAAGCAGAATTACAATAAGGCACTCTTTTCTGGTCTAATGAATGCACCATAAGAATATACAAAATTCCCTCAAAAATCGTCTATTATTTGCTGATTTTGTATTTCATTCTTCCGCAAGATGACGAAGATGCCATCTTGCGGTGATGCATTTACACTGTTTGAGGCAGTTTGAGGTAGCTCAATTAGGTAGCTCAATTAGGCAGCTCGAATCAGGAGAAATATTCTGTTTTTCTAATGTTTTTAACAATGATTTTCCCTTTGCGGATGACGTACGGTCTGTTCGGCGCGAGCGCAATCGCCTCTCGGACGTTCTTCGCTTCGATCAGGACAAGGTCGGCGTCGCAGCCTTCTTCGAGTCCGTAGGCAGGAAGATTCATTATCTTGTTAGCGTCCGTCGTCATCATGTCAAAGATTTTTTCAAGCTCATGAGGAAGAGTCATCTGAGTCGCGTGGGCGGTGACGTTGGCGACCTGAAGCATGTCGGCATTCCCAAGAGGGTAGAACGCATCGTTGACACAGTCTTGGCCGAAGCTGACGTTCACGCCGGCGTCAAGAAGTTCTTTGACGCGTGTGATTCCGCGCGGTATCGGCTGTTTAGAAAGACGACCTTGTACCACCAAGTTCGTGACGGGATTGGTAATCATGTGGATGCCTGCGCGCGCGACCTTTTCAATGACGTAGGTGGCATAGTGGTCGTCGTAAGCTGCGAGCGCACATGTATGCCCTGCCGTGACACGCCCTTGCCAGCCGCGCTTGATTGTCTCATCGGCAACCATTTCAAGCGTTCGATAAAACGGATCGAGCGTTTCATCGACGTGCATATCAATGTCGGCATCGTACTTTTCTGCGAGATCGAAACAAAATTTTACATGGGCGAAACTATCGTCCGGCGAGTCTTCGTTCGCGGGCATTCCGCCAACGATATCGCATCCCATCTTCATTGCCTCTTCCATCAATCGATCGCAACCGGGATTCCTCAGGATGCCCTCCTGCGGGAAAGCGATGAGCTGAAGTGTCATCTTGTCGCGGTAGCGTTCGCGCAGCGCCAGAACGCCCGTGAGCGGCTTTAAACCGCCGATCGTATCAACGTCAACGTGTGTGCGCATCGCCAGCGTTCCGTTCATCAGTGCCATATCGATAACGGCTCCGGCGCGTTCGACGACATCTTCATCTGTATAAATCTTTTTTCGATCCCAGATGATCTCAATCGCTTCCATCAACGTGCCGCTCACGTTCTGACGTACGGAGTCGTGTATATTGACTTTATCGAGGTGAATGTGAGTATCGATGAACGCAGGGACGAGCAAATTCCCTTCGGCATCGATTGTGGTCTCAGCCTCCCTGTCGAGTTCCTGCCCGACAGCAGTGATTGCCTTACCCTCACAGTAAACATCCCACAGGCCATCGCGACCCCGCAAAGTGCAGTTTTGTATTAACAGTGACATGACGATCCCCTTTCATTTCCCTCAGTTGGCGCAAATCATTCATTTATTTAATCCTAGTTGCAGGGTCGTTTTTGTGTCAAGTTCGCGACATATATTTAATCTGTCAGCAATAGGCATGCGTATTTGTTTAGGCAGTGAAAGCGAAAAGTCACTTTGAGAACGACTCATTGAGTATCAAAAAAACCCGTAATAACAGGCTTTTTTGCGACAATATCTGTAGTGCTAGTTGTAATTGGTGATCCCGGCGCGATTCGAACGCGCGGCCTTCGGTTTAGGAGACCAACGCTCTATCCATCTGAGCTACGGGACCATATTTAGCGAATCACAGTATAGCAAAAACGCGCATGAAGCGTAAAGATCATGGCCGGTTGAGTTGACCTGTCGTTAAAACCTGTTATAATAAAAACACGCAACGTCTGCGAAGAAAGAGCGGGAGGTCCCGCTCTTTTCTGTGTAGCGGGAAATCGACGTGGAGAAGAACGATATGTGCGCCAAAACAACGCGAAAAATGAACCGAGACAGGATTAAAGAGCACCTTGTCCCGATTGCGGAGTCGGTAGGGGTCGTACTTCTGGACGCGATTTACACCAATGAGCACGGTCGTTCGATTTTGCGGCTGATCATTGATAAAAAAGGCGGTATTACGACGGGTGATTGTGAAAAGATCAGTGAAGTTGCCGATCCGCTCATTTCGGATACGCTCGGCATTACCGATTTTGATGTCTTTGAGGTTTCATCGCCGGGACTGGAATGGCCGTTAAAAACGATCGCCGACTGTTTGCGTCACGAAGGAGAGTACGCGCATATACGTCTTTATCAAGCCATCGACAAGCAAAAGCGTTTCTCCGGTGCTTTGACGGTCAATGAGGAATCGAATGAAGTGGGCGTAATAGACGCGAACGGCAACACGATCATGTTTCCGCTCGAGGATATCGCCCATATTCGTCGCGACGTTCTTTTTTAAGCCGTCGGCCTTACGACTCTTACGCGATATGCAGACGTGAAGTTGGATCCGCTTTTCAACGTCATGAAATGATCCGCATCACAAGTTTATACATTGTGCAGCTGTGATGAATGTAAATTAATAATATGTGAAAGACAAAACGCTTTGACATAAACAGTCTGTGAGAGGCAAAAGATATAGTGTAACGTATTCAAAATCAGTAGTAGAAATATTTGGAATAAAGATCCAAAACATCTTTAAGGACAAGGAACAGGAGTAGTCATGAATCAGGAATTTATCGAAGCCCTGAAACAATTAGAAAAAGAGCGCGGCGTCGAAATGGAAATGCTCATCGAAGCGATTGAAGACGCTCTTGTGGCGGCGTATCGTCGCGAATTTGAAATTCATTCGCGTGACCGCGACAAGGGAAGAAGTCATGAAGGAGGCGCAGGTGACGCATCGGAGCACATATCGGAGAGCGACGGAATTACGGCACATATTGATCGTCAGACCGGCGTTATGCGCGTGTATCAGCCGATCACGATTGTAGAAAAAGTGCGTGACCCTCACAGTGAGCTCTCATTAGAACAGGCACACGCGCTTTCTCCGGACTTGGAAATCGGAGACCAGCTTGTTCGTGAAGTTGATCCGTCGCATTTTGGGCGCCTTGCGGCACAGACGGCGAAGAGTGTTATCAACCAGAGACTTGCTCAGGCTGAAAAGGTGCGTATTCAGGAAGAGTTTTCCGGACGTGTTCACGGACTTGCCAGCGGCATCGTGCAACGTCGAGATCGCAATGAAGTGCTCGTCGATATCGGACGCGCACAGGCGGTGCTTCCGTATAGTCAGCAATCTCGGCTTGACAACTATACATTCCGTAAACACATGCGTTTCTACATTCTGAAGGTTGACCAGCGTGATCACCATCCGGTCATCATTATTTCGAGAAGTGATCCCGGCCTTGTCCGTCGGCTTTTTGAACAAGAAGTGCCTGAAATTGGCGCCGGCATCGTTGAGATTGTAAACATTGCTCGAGAGGCGGGTTCGCGGACGAAGATGTCCGTGACCACAAACGATGGCAATGTCGATGCTGTCGGCGCTTGTGTGGGTCAGCGCGGAATGCGCGTACAGACAGTTATTGCCGAGCTAAATGGCGAAAAAATCGATATCATCGAGTGGAACTCCGATATCGTCGAATACATCAGTAACGCTCTTTCGCCTGCTCGCGTGATTCGTGTCATGTTAAGCGAAGATGAAGATGAAAGAAGCGCTCGTGTTATCGTTCCCGACCATCAGCTTTCTCTCGCGATCGGTAAGGAAGGACAGAATGCCCGTCTCGCTGCTAAGCTGACCGGGTGGCGCATCGATATCAAAAGCGAATCACAGTATCGCGAAATGCTCGAAGCGACGTGGATGGCAGATTTCAATGAGGCCGTTGCACAGGATGAAGCCGGTCGTGACCAATATGAAGACGAGTTGTACGATGACGAAATGATCGAAGAAGATCAGCAAGTGGTCGAATATGACGATGTGCTTTCGCTTCACGAGATCGTCGGAGATAACAAGGAGGCGGCTTCAACCTACCTTGACATTTTAGAGAATACGATCGACGCCATCGATGAGATGGATAATGACAATCCGTCATCCGAGGATGACACGTTGTCTAAAAGTGGAGAATAAGAACCGACTGCGATTAGGATAAGGAGACGTTGTGAAGCATATCGCCATTCGAATGTGCGCAGGATGTCGCGGACGATTCGAGAAGACGTCCATGATGCGTGTTGTGCGTTCGCCTGAAGGCGGCGCCGTATATGATCCGACGATGCGAGTCTCGGGGCGCGGCGTCTATCTCTGCTATAATCGCAAGTGCGTTGATATTGCCCGAAAGCGACACGCACTTGAACGGGCACTGAAAGTTGCCATGACAGATTCCATATGGGAAGAACTGGAGCGCGCATTAGAAAAAAGCACATCAGACGATGCAGTCGTCAACGATTGAAAGTCAAATTATTAGATAAATAATTAGATAAACGGTAGTGCAGTCAGGAAGACGAGAGGATTAGACAGATTATGGCGAAAAGAGAAGAAGCGGATTCAGGTCTTCGAGCCGGATTCATCACTGAGGAAGAAGCGATCAGACAACGCAGGGAACAGGAAGTCCGTGCGGCTTCTGAGGCGCCTTTAATACCTCCTTCAACGCCTGAAGCAGAACAGGACAAACAAGATATCGCGGATGGGCCTTCACCGAGTGTATTTCTTAAAGATATTCCGGGATCGGAATCGTCCACGATTGAAATCCAAGGTATCTCCGGAAAAGCTATTCCCGGAGTAATCAAGCTCGTCAAGAGACCGAAGAAAGCACAACCCGAAGACAAGAAAGAAGCGGCAGGGGCGCCCGATGATACTGAACGTGCTGTGTCCGTTGCTCCCGCTTTGAAACCGGAAGAAGATGTAAAGAAGGCAGTAAGTGCCGAAAAAGCACCTGTTGAGTCTGTGCGTCCTGCAACAGTGATCACACCTGAGACGAAAGACGAGAAGTCTCGCGTGTCAATTCCCGCTCCGGCAATCGTTCAGCCCGAACCGGCAGAAGTACAAGCAGATCGTACGCTCGCTGCTGAAAAGAAAGAGCCTGCTACAACTGAAAAAACACCCGCAAAGGCACCAGAGGACACGCCTTCAAAGATCAGTCGCCGTGAAAAAGAGACGGTAGACGTAACGAAGAGTCCAACGGTTCCTGCTGCATCTAAAAAAATGCCCGTCGCAGAACCGCATAAACCGGTATCCGAACCGAGAGCGCCGAAAAAAGCGGCACCTCCGGCAGCGAGACAGGACGTCAAAACAATGCCTGCGACGCGTACTGAAAAGCCGCGCCGAAGGATGAGCATCGCTGAAAAATCGATGCCCATTACGGAAAGGATCACACAGCCGGATAAAAAGATTCTGCGCCCCGATTCGCGTCCTGTGTTTGTTTCGGGTGACGGCAGAAAGGATGCGAGACCGATTCGCCCGCAGCGCGGAAGTTACGTCGGTCGTGATCGCAGCGTCCCGGTAAGCGAGCAACGCCGGGAACCGAAACGCACTGCTGAGCCGCGCGCGGATCGAGGAGTATCGCCCAAATCATCGCTCGGAACGCCAAGAGGTCAAGATCGGTTCCCAAGACCTGCGCGTCCCGCGCCGTTTGCGCCACCGCCCGCGCCCTTTAAGGATGGCGATGATGATGCGGTATCGCAAAAGACTCGTTCGCGCCGAAGTCAGCGCACCACCCGTGAACGTGAGCGAACCGAGAAACGCCGTGATATTCAGAAGCGTCGTGAGCAGCAGGAGATGATCGATCGCGATGCGAACCTTCGCCGGTCGCGCCGCAAAGACAGTGCCGAAAAACCAAGACGTCAACCTGCGCCGCTGTCTAAAGTCGTGCTTCCGGAGTATCTCACCGTGAAAGAATTTGCCGAAGCGATTAAGAAGACGACTGCGGATGTCATCATGAAACTTATGCAGCTTGGTGTCATGGCTACGATTAACCAAGATATTGATTACGATACGGCCTCTATCGTTGCTTCCGAATTCGGTATTACAAGTGAAAAGTATGTTGAAGTAACAGCTGAAGACATCCTCTTCGACGACTCGGAAGATCGTGAAGAAGATCTTCTGCCTCGTCCGCCTGTCGTGGTAGTGATGGGTCACGTCGACCACGGCAAGACGACGATTCTTGATTATTTTAGAAAATCGTCGATGACGGAAGACGAAGCCGGCGGCATTACACAACACATCGGTGCTTATATGGTTCCGGTTCAGGACCGTGTTATCACGTTCCTAGATACACCTGGACACGAGGCTTTCACGACACTTCGAGCGCGGGGCGCTCAAGTGACGGATATTGCTGTTTTGGTCGTCGCCGCTGATGACGGCGTAATGCCTCAGACAGTTGAAGCGATCAACCACGCGCGTGCGGCGGATACGGAAATCATTGTCGCCATCAACAAGATTGATAGGGCGGAAGCTGATATTGACCGGGTGAAACGTGAACTGGCGAACTATGAGCTGATGGATTCATCTTGGGGTGGCAGCACGACGATCGTGCCGGTGTCGGGTAAGATAGGCACGAATATGGATGAGCTGCTTGACATGATCATTTTGACGGCCGACGTTCTCGAACTCAAGGCGAATCCGAATCGGCAAGCGAAGGGTACGGTCATTGAAGCTCGTCTCGACCAGGCTAGAGGTCCGGTAGCTACAGTTCTCGTTCAGCGGGGTACGCTCCGCACGGGAGATGCCGTTGTGGTCGGCAATACATCCGGCCATATTCGAGCCATGGTGAACGATCACGGTCAAGAAATCAAGGAGGCCGGACCCTCTGTTCCTGTTGAAATTACCGGTATCGGTGATGTGCCTGAAGGCGGCGATATCCTCTATCAGGTTAAGAGTGAACGCATCGCTCGAGATCTCGTCGCGAGGCGCAAAGATGAAGAACGTGAATTGAGCCTTCGCAAGACATCCAGAATGTCGCTTGACAGTCTCTTCAGCCATACGGCCAAAGAAGAAAAGATCGATCTCAATCTTATCGTCAAAGGCGACGCTCAAGGTTCGGTGGAAGCTATCCAACGTTCAATGGAAGAGCTCTCGAATGACAAGATCGCAGTGCACGTGATCCATGGCGCTGTAGGCGCGATTACGGAAACGGATGTTCGTCTGGCTGAGGTTGCCGATGCCATTATCATCGGATTTAATGTGCGCCCCACTTCGAGCGCCAATTTGATCGCGTCGACGGCAAAGGTAGATATCCGCACATATCGAGTCATTTACGAAGCGATCGACGAAGTGCGCGACGCAATGCGCGGCATGTTGAAGCCGAAGATCAAAGAGGTCGTTGTGGGCAAGCTTCAAGTCCGCGATGTCTTCCGTGTCTCGAACGTCGGGACGGTGGCCGGCTGCTATGTCGAATCCGGCCGCGTAAACCGGAGGGATCACGTTCGCCTGATCCGTGACGGCGTAGTTGTGTTCGAGACGACTGTCGCATCATTGCGTCGTTTCAAAGACGATGTTCGCGAAGTAGCGACCGGTTATGAATGCGGTCTAGGACTTGAGAATTTTAACGACATCAAGGTCGGCGATGAAATTGAAGCGTACATTCTGGAGGAAGAGCATGACACGTCGAAGTGATCGTATCGGCGATGAAATCCGTCGTATACTCGCGGAGGCGCTACAGAGAAAACTAAATGATCCGCGTTTTCACGGCATCGTTTCTTTGACGGATGTTGTCGTAAGTCCTGACCTTTCGACAGCACGTGTGTTTTACAGCGTATATGGCGACGATGAAAAATCAGAGGACGTGCGACAAGCGTTTGTCAAAGCCGCTCCTTTCTTACGTCATACATTATCAGATAAATTACGAACACGCCGAATTCCAAGGTTGATTTTTAAGGAAGACTACTCCATGAAAGAGGGTGAAAAAATGGATGCGCTGATTCGTCGCATTCAGGAGGAGTCTTCGCAAACCCGATCCGGCGAAAGCGAAGCGCTGTGAGCGATGACTGTGAACGATCAAGGGAAAAGCCGCCATCAAGACGTTGTTCAGACGGTTGTAGAGCTCTTTCTTCATGCCGGCGCTGAAGGCTGGCGCGTCGGTATTTTCCCTCATGAACGCCACGATGCTGACGCTTACGGAGCAGCGATGTCGATGGCGGCGGTGTTAGAATCTATCGGTTGTGAAACGGTCGTCATACTTGACACGACGTTACCCCCGTCGCTTGTTGATCTTCCTCTTTTAAAAGAACCCTTGATTCCGGAGCTAGGTGATTTGCTTCCCGAGCTTGATTTGGCGCTTGCTGTTGATTGTCACGAAGAATCGCGTTTGGGGAAGCGCGCGACTTACTACATCGAGGCGCCTCGCCGCGCGATTATCGATCATCACCTCTATGAAGGTGAATTGCCGCCCTTTTCCTACATCGACGACGGTGCCGCTGCGACGTGCGAGCTTTGTTTTGTCTTGATTGACGCGATTGGGCAGCGCATCGGCCGTTCTCTGTTTACGAATGATATTGCGATTCTGCTACTGGCCGGCTTTGTGACCGATACCGGCAGATATACGTACAGCAATACAACGCCTCGTGTTATGCGGCAAGCCGCGACACTGATTGAACGTTTTTCGATCGATCTTCCGATGCTGCATTATCATCTTTTTGATAGGACGACGCTTGGCTTGCTACAGCTTCGAGGAAGTGTCTTTCATAATGCACAATGCTTGTGTGACGGTCGCGTGATCACCGCTTATATCAAACGTGAGACCCTTGAACGATGCGGCGTTCAAGACGACAATCTGGCTAACATAGCCTCTGATCTTCGTTCAGTTGAGGGGATAGAGGTCGTCCTTTTGCATGTGGAAACACCGGCCGGCATTCGTCTGAATGTTCGTGCCGGCAAAAACTTCAATGCTGCTGAATTTGCTCGACGCTATGGCGGAGGCGGTCACGCTCGAGCAGCCGGCGCAATGATCAAAAACATCACCCTTGAAGAAGCGATAGCCATGACGCATCGTGATATCGCGCAAGCCCTTGCGCCTTCAGAATAGGTCATCTTCATGAGCATAAGTGATGTTTTTCTCATCATTACGTGTCAGATTCGAGAGGCAGGTCTCTCTCATGAACGTGATTGATTCCGGCATTATCATTATCAATAAACCGGAAGGCATGACGTCCGCCGGTGTCGTTTCTTCAATTCGGCGTTTTCTAGGCATGCGGCGCGTCGGGCATACAGGAACGCTTGATCCTTTTGCAACGGGCGTGTTGCCCATTTGTTTTGGCCGTGCGACGGCGGCAGCCCATTACATGTTGAAATGGACGAAGCGTTATCGCTGTCTGGCGGCGCTTGGCGCCGCGACCGATACCATGGATCGTGACGGTCGCATAACGGAGCGCGCGCCGGAAACCGTGTTGCCCTTTTCTGATGAAACGGCACTGCGCGATGCTGTCGCATCACTTTCAACAATTTCAGAACAACAAGCGCCCCTTTATTCAGCAGTAAAGCGCGACGGCAAGCCGCTCTATGCATATGCGCGTCAGGGTATCGATGTAGAGCGCCCCCTTCGAAAAATTGCGGTATATGAATCTAAGCTTCTTTCTCTGACCGAAGAGGGGAATGGATTTTCGCACGTTCAGTTTGAATGTCATGTCAGTTCAGGTACCTATATTCGTGTGCTTGTCGACTCGCTCGGTCGTACGATCGGAACACTGGCTTATGCCGATGCGCTGGAGCGTATTGCGACAGGATCATTTTCCTTAGAAAATAGTGTGACGCTCGAAGAACTTTCTCAACGCTTTAATGCGACAGGCGGCGATCGTGAACTCTGGCAACAAGAACTTAAAAGGGACGGTTTGATTTTGTCGACAGGAACCGCTTTTACAGGTTGGCCGAATATCCGGCTTACGAGAGAAGAAGCGCTTGCGATCACACACGGCCAACACCCGAATCTGCCTCATTGCGTGAACGAGCCTTTTAGCAGAGAAGCGGCCGTGTCGGCTCCGCCACCGGACGATTCTTGGGTCGCGCTTTTCTATGAGGAAGAACTGATCGCTGTTGCCGAGCGCGACGATGCGCGCTATCGACTGCGCCGCGTTTTCTGCGCCCCGTCATTTTTCGCGTAATGGTCAGTTGCTTGTAGCAATAAATGGTTTTTATTAGATAATATAAACGGCAAAGGGATTAGGAAGCAGATGGATGTGATGAAAGACGATTTCGTATATGTAGATTTACCGGAAGAATGCGATGACAGGACGCCCAGAGGCATTGCACTCGGTATTTTTGACGGCTTTCATCTCGGACATCAGGCACTTCTTCGCGAACTTAAGCGGATCTGTCGAAAGAAGGGGCTTCGTGTCACTGTATTCACTTTCTCGTTCCCTAAAGGCGTGACATTCGGTGGGCGCGATCTTCACCATACTGAATTAATGAACGACAGAGAACGCATATACGCGCTCAAATCTTTCGGCGTCGACGATATTTTTATGATTCCGATGACGGATCGAATAACGACGCTTTCACCTGAAACATTTCTCGACACGGTCGTCATAAAAAAACTAGGCGGAGTCGTTCTTGCCATCGGCGAGGATGCTCACTTCGGTCATCGCGGTGCAGGTGATGCTGTGTTCCTCCAATCGTTTGCAACGACACACCCGCTTGAAGCCGTGGTGGTGCCGGATGTTTTTTGGGGCGGAACGAAAGTTTCCAGTTCGCGCATTCGCGCATTGATTGCTGCAGGTGATGTGAAAACGGCGACGACATTGATGACACGACCATTCCGCCTTTTTTGCGACATCGAATCGACGGCTGCACTCCCCAGAAAAAAAGGGGGTACCGGCTGCCAGCAATCCGCCTATCAGTCGTTCGAAGCAGCAGCTGGTTTAGCTCAAAACACTATTTTGACATCTTCAGATGAGGCGGATGTGACGGCGGAAGTCGTTTTTCAATGTCCTTATCCGGAGCGATCGATTGTGCTTAGCAGGGGCGTGTACAAAACGCGTATTTTTTTTCCGGAGGAGGACACGGATGCTCAGGCACTGTCGGAAGTGCTGATGCTTCCCAACGCGAAAACGGGACGCTATGGATTGACGCTCGTTTCACGCATTACACGAGGCCTTCCGCACCTTTCTGAAGGGAAGTCGGTCGTCATCGAGGTGCTTGAGCGCGCTTAAGTCTCATTTTGTTTGTTCTTGTGATGAGCTCGTAAATGTTCAACACGCCTGATTTTCGTTTTGTTTATTCTTGATTAATTTCCTTGATTTTACAAGGATGATATTCGGTACGAATTGCTTGTCTCAGCACATTCTAAAAATCACGTATTACGTATTCGAGAATTTTACGTCGACGATCATGTTTGCTTTGTGGAACAGATTTCGTGCGATGATACTGATGTTGATTTTAATGAGTAGGCGATGAATGAGACAGACTGAGATCAGATGCTTTTTTGCATGACGATGTTTCTTGATTTGTGGGATTTGTGGTTAAATTAGAATATAAGAACGATTGCTTGGATTCCTGTTTCATTTACAGGAAGACAGCTTGAATCTTTGAGGAAAATAAGTCAATGAGACGCTGGTTTGCTGAACAAAAAATGATGGTTGTTCTGTCTGCTGTGGCGGTGCTGCTTGTAGCGCTCACGCTTCTCTTTACATTCGTTTCGGCTTGGCGCTCGCCGTTGCCGATTGTTCCTGTTGTGGATCCGATGACGATACCCGAGGCTGAAGTGACGACTACACTAAGGTCGATTATGTTGCGTACAAATGAGCCCATGATTACCGAAACGGAGTCACGCCCCACGACCTCGCCTACGTCACCGCCCGCCACAACTCCGGTATCGATTACCTATGACGGGAATAATATGCCGGTCGTGCCACGGGGATATTACTCCCATATTACCGTTTTTCTCGATCGGCAGATTGTTGTTATGTATCATACACCCGAAGATGGTGATCCGGTTCCATTAGTGGCATTCTTTTGTTCGACGGGGGAATCAGCGACTCCTACACCTAAACCGAAAGATAAAGGCCTTAAGTATTTTACAATTGGAGATCGACATACTGTCTTGAAGTGGTGGTCCTGTTTCGTTCGCTACCCAACGCAGTTCTACGGAGAGTATTTTTTCCATTCGATTCCCTATGAATTGACAGGAAGTAACTGGATGGATAAGGGCAGAATGAAGACATACGCGTACCGTGAGCTTGGCAAAAAAGCATTATCTCAAGGTTGCGTTCGCCTAAGTCTTCGTGACGCGAAGTACTTAAGCGACAATTCTTATGCCGGCATGCCCGTATACATATACGATTCAAGTAAAGGACATGAACTTAAAACGCCGGTGTCGCTTCCGCCTATCTATAATTCGTACATATATGCCGGCTGGGATCCGACGGATCCAGAAGGTCCCTACAAGAACAAAGACTTTGTATCTTATAGCATAACTTACAACGCAAACGGCGGTACGGGATCCGTTCCTGTTGATAAGCACCGTTACATTCCGAATTCATACCCCAATCTTTTGGAGCCCGGTTCCTTGATGAGAGAGGGTTATGAGTTTGCCGGCTGGAGCTTGAAACAAAATCCCGGTGAAGGTGAGCAGCTTATGGCGCCCGGAAAGCAGTTGCGGATCACGGGCAATACGACGCTTTACGCGCAATGGAAACCTGGCGCAATAGTCCCTACGACGCCGCCGGAGACCACTATACCTCCAGAGTCTCCAACTGTGCCTCCAGAGTCTTTAACTGCACCGACTGAGCCTCCTACTGCACCGCCTGAGTCTTCTGTTGAATCAACTACTGCTGCGATCACAGAAACATCATCAGGCGATCCGTCATCTGAACCATAAACGGCACCATCGATCCGGAGGCATAACTTGTTTTTTCTCTGATATGGGGAGCCCGTCATCATCCGCATAAAGATGACAACTTTCAATTGAAACAAAAGTCTTTTTCAGGTGCGTTGCTTTATTCTCAGTGCAGCTTATTACCTCCACTCAACACACTGTTATTTGGATGAGATCGATTTTTAGCGCAGAAATGAAAAGCTGTAAAAGGAAAGTCGGTATTTCGGGGTTCGACGAAGGTGCATTCTCATACTATGATAAAATAACGATATTGCTGGAGGTGCACCTATGCTACCTATTACATGTCTTTGTCAGTATCAAGTTTCCTTTCCGGGGCTGGGGATCCATGATCTTCCGGTTAGCCGGATTGCGTTTGATTTTAGTATTTTAGGGCGTCATATCACGATTTACTGGTACGGTCTTTTGTTTGCGTTTGCGCTGTTGCTTTGTATGGTGCTTGCTGTTCAACAGGCGAAAGCGCATCGCCTGAAAGGTGACGATGTTCTTGATTTTTTCTTATTGATGATTCCGTTCTTGGTGATTGGGGCGAGGCTTTATTATGTCGCTTTTGAATGGGAAACCTATAAAGAAAATCCGGCACGAATTTTTGATATTTCAGAAGGCGGACTTGCCTTTTACGGCGGTGTCATCGGCGGGATGATCGCCCTTTTTATCATCGCACGTGTGAAGTATATTAAGGCGCATCATCTTCTGGATTATCTGGCGGTCTATGTACCGCTCGGTCAGGCGATCGGTCGGTGGGGCAATTTCTTTAATCAGGAGGCATTTGGGATTAATACCGATCTCCCGTGGGGCATGATCAGCGAAGGAACGAGAAGCTGGCTTACGAGAATCAATCCTGATCCTGCCAACCCATTGCCAGGGCTCGATCCGAATCTTCCCGTGCACCCGACATTTCTCTATGAATTTTTGGCCAATATGGTCATATTTGTGATTCTTCTCGCGATAAGGCGTAAATCTGACAAATATCCTTATCGAACGATGCTTACGTACTTTTTGCTTTATGGGCTTACGCGCTTTTTCGTCGAGGGCATTCGTACGGATGCGCTGGTGTTCACGGTGTTCGGACAGGAATTTCGCGTTTCACAGCTAGTCTCCTTGGTGATGATTGTGCTCGCGGTCATTTTCTTGGCGGTGCTTGCCATCCGCGACAAAAAACGCGCCAAAGTGCGTTTGTCGCTTCTGAATGCGGAAGATACCGGTGTGTTAATGCTTTTCGATCCGGAGCAGCCTCCATCGGATGATGATGTTGTTATCCTCGAAGACGGTAGAGCGCTTATTTAACGGCATTTATCAAAGTATGGAATGGACAGAATGGAAAAAGAGAGGACGGGCGCGTGAGGGAAGGCCATCGCGCGCCGACATGTTTTTTCGCTCGCTCAATTACCGAATGCTCGTACCCGTTTTGGCGTTGGTGATTATCGGTCTGGTGGTATTAAATACGGTACTTTCAACCGGCTACGGTGCCGGTATGGACTATCCGATGAATTTCTATAAGCAGATTGCGGCGGTGCTGATCGGATTGATGGCATCATTTGTGATCTGTCTTTTTGATCCTCCTGCGATGCGACTTGTCGGCGGCATTATTTATACGGTTAGCCTCTTTTTGCTCGTATTAGTTAAAGTCGACGGTTACCGAGCCCTTACGATCGCGGATAGCTGGCTTCGTGTTCCGCTTTTCGGATCATTCCAGCCTTCGGAGCTTTCAAAAATCGGGGTTGCCATGGCGGCGGGGCCAGTCTTTGACGGCATGAATTCGGGTAATCTTTCAAAACCGCAGGGTTTTGCGCGGTTAGCGCTGATTTACGGTGTTCCGTTTTTATTGATCATGACCGAGCCGGACTTCGGTACAAGCTCTGTTCTGATCTTTATGTTCCTTTGCACTTTATTTGTTTGGGGAGTTCGCTGGAGGACAATTATTCTGTCGAGCATGGGTATGGTTTTTGTCCTTATTCCGGTGACGTGGCGTTTTATTCTAAGTCAAACGCAAAAAGACCGCATCTTGACGTTCTTTTTTAGAGGACACGATAAAACGGCGTCATACCATATCAACCAGTCTCTTGCCGCCGTCTCTTCAGGAGGTCTATTCGGCAATCGAGCCGGCGAGAACGTCAGCGTGCCGGTTAAAGAATCGGATTTCATTTTTACGGCTATATCGGAACAGTTCGGTTTGATCGGTACGACACTTGTGATTTTGCTGGCGTTGTATCTTGTGATTCACACGCTCCGTCTGGCGGGTAAAATTGCCGACGTATCTCCGGGAGAAGCGTATGTCATGGTGGCGCTTATCGCAAGCCTTACATTCCATTTTGTCGAGAATATCGGTATGACGATAGGCTTCATGCCCATCACGGGTATTCCGCTTCCTTTCATGAGTTACGGCGGTTCTTCCATGATTTCGAATTTTATCTTGTTGGGTGTGCTCCTCAATATCTCAATGAATCACCAAGACCTTTGGAGCAACAAAACGGGGAGTTGAATGACGACTCTTTTGCCGGGAATCGATAAGCTCAATGGCATCTCTGTTGCCTCAATTCACCTCAATTAAGCGGTATTAAATGAGATTCTCAATCCGATTTTTGAGTTCGTCCAGGTTTAGGTTCATTGCCTTAGCCAATCGTGCAAGATCATCGTGTTCATATTTGCTGCGGCGCACACCGAAGCCTTTCGAATCTTTTCTCCTCACAAAACCGTATGGGGTATCAAGTTCCGTAATGCTTCGTTCCAGGACGTAACGTTTACAGATAAGTTCGCGAACACCGATTGTTGAGCTGTGCTTAAAAATCGTTTGTAAGACTTGATCTCTATCTTCCTCGTGACACAGAACTGTCACTAGTGTGCCGGGGCGGGATTTTTTCATGCCCGCCGGGATAGTGAAGACCTCGACAGCGCCGGCTTCAAAGATACTATCCATGGCAAAGGCGATTGCTTCAGCGCTCATATCATCAACATTAAACTTGAGTTCTAAGATTTCTTCGCCATGCTCCTCTGTTTCTCCGAGCATGATACGCACGCAGTTTGCCGCTTCAAAGTCCTTTTTGCCCATCCCGTATCCGATTCTTTCTACTTTCATCACGGGCATTTCTCCGAAAGAGTCGACAAAATGCCTTAAGAGGGCCGCGCCGGTCGGCGTACATAGTTCTCCTTTGATCTTGCCTCCATAGATCGGAACGCCTTCAAGGATGTAAGCCGTGGCGGGTGCCGGAACAGGGAGTATGCCGTGGGCACAGCGTACCTGACCGGAACCGACATGGATGGGGGAAGCAAGAACTTGTTCAGGAGCGATTCTCTCAATGAGCATGGCAACCGCAGTTATGTCGGCAATGGCATCCATGGCGCCAACCTCATGAAAGTGAACCTCAGTCACGGGTAAATTGTGGGCACGGCTTTCCGCTTCGGCGATAAGCTTGTAGACGGACATGACATCATTCTTTACCTTGTTCGAGATTTTAAGGCTTTGGACGATTTCTTCGATTTCTTTGAGGCTGTTGTGATGGTGCGGATGTGAATGGTCATGATGGTCGTAGTGATCATGGCAGTGATGCACATGTCCATGGTGTTCATGGTGTTCATGGTGGTGCAGATGGTCGTGGATATGACCGTGTGCATGTTCATCATGATGATGGTGTACATTTTTGTGTTCATGATGATCCTCTTGCTCGTGAATATGAGTATAGTGATGTCCATATTCATTTACGTCTAAGCTCTCTTCTTCGACACCATCTACTGTTATCAGCACGCGTGTACCGTGGATGCCGCATTTAACCGAGTTTGTCCGTTTGACTATGACGCCCGGAATCTCAAGCGCATTAAGTTCGTCAAGAAAAGTGTCGGGATCAGGCAAAAGCTCCAAGAGAGCCGCTGTTAACATATCGCCGGCAGCACCCATACCGCATTCTATAAAGAGTGTTCTCATTTAGATTTGGCCTCCATATGATTAATTAAACTTGCCAAGTACCCAGCCCCAAATCCGTTGTCGATGTTGACGACAGAGACTCCGCTGGCGCAGGAGTTAAGCATGGATAGAAGAGCGGAAAGTCCATTGAAGGATGCGCCATAACCGACACTGGTCGGTACGGCAATTACGGGACAATCGACAAGTCCTCCGATGACGCTGGCAAGAGCGCCTTCCATACCTGCAATCGCGATGATGACGGCGGCGTTCATGATTTCATCAAGATGAGCCAACAAACGGTGCAGACCCGCGACGCCCACATCGTAAAGGCGTGTTACCTCATTGCCCAGAACTTCAGCGGTGAGCGCCGCCTCCTCGGCAACTGGAATATCGCTGGTTCCGCCCGTTGCTACGATGATCTTGCCGAGACCGTCCGGTCGAGGCAGTTCGCCCAAGATACCGATTTTTGCCTCGGCATGATAATCGAGTTTTTTGCCAAACGATTTTTGAAGCACATCTGCCGTCTTTTGCGTCAATTTCGTGATGAGTACAGTTGCCTGTCCGTTTTTCTGCATGACCTCAATAATATCGAGAATCTGTTCCGGTGTTTTACCTGCACCGTAGATGACCTCGGCAATGCCTTGTCGAAGGGGGCGATGCAGATCAACTTTGGCAAAACCGATGTCTTCAAAAGGTAAGATTTTGAGCTTGTGCATGGCCTCATCTGCCGAAAGATTGCCCGCTTGCACTGCCTCAAGTATGGCTCTTATGTCTTTATTCATCTCGCGCCTCCAAATCCAAGAGTACTGCGCTGTAATCTTTTCTAAGCTCTTTTACAATGACGTCCCGCATCTCTAATGCCTGTTTGAGCTGCGATGTCGGAAGCTGGAGTTTAGCGCTTGAACCGAGAAGTCGTAAGCGAAAATCTGAAAAACCGAGAGTCGTCAGGTAAGCCTCTGCTCGTTCAGTTTTCTTCAACTTTTCTTCGGTTATTGTCTCGCCGTGCGGGATGCGTGTGGCGAGGCAAGAATAGGCAGGCTTGTTCCAAGTGAAGAGACCGGCCTCCTTGGAGCGCCGGCGTATCTCGTCTTTGCCAAGACCGCATAGTCGAAGCGGTGAAGCTATAGAAAATTCCTGAAGCGCTTTCATACCGGGTCTGTCTTCAGCTTCGTCAGAAGCATTTGTACCGTCAATAATCAGGGTAAAACCGTCCTTTTGCGCCGCTTCCAGAATAGTAGAAAAGATTTTTCTTTTACAGAAATAGCAACGATTTGAGACGTTGGCCGTGATTGCTGAATCTTCTAAGAGATCTAACGGCAGTATTTTTAACTCTACACCGAGCTGCTCTGCCATACGCATTGCGTCTTCGAGCTCAAGCTGCGGCTGGAAAGCAGACTTGACATAGTAAGCGCGAAGACTCTTGGCATGTCGATTTGCCGCATAGAGGAGGTAGGCGGAATCGACTCCTCCTGAAAAGGCTAAGGCGACATGCGGATTTTTTTCGAAATAGTCGCGTAGTTCCATTTGTACTCCATCTTATTTCTTTAACCGTTTCTCTTCTACGTTTCTATTCTAAGTTATATGATTCTCTATTTTGTTTAAAGAGTGTTTTATACGTTTAAGCTGTCTGTTCTCATTTTAGCATCGTGAAACATTCTAAAAACCATATATTTTTTAATGTTGAAGAAGTATCAGGGTCGATCCGGATACTTCTTGACGCGATTGTTCGCTGGTATATCGTCTGCCTCTCCTTACGAGTTCACATGAAGTCAAAAGTTGATCAGTTATGAGCGTCTTGAAAGAAGAATACGCTCATTTTTTACCTCAATGATGTCAGAATAGTGAATTTTCAAGTGAAAAAGAGCAACTTTTTGATTTGCGGCGAAAAAAAGTGGTAAATTAGGGGGACTATTGACAACTTTGTGGGGTTTTATGTTAATATACCTATACTTGGGAGAACGTTTGGGAGAGAACGTCACATGGCACGCTATACACACACCATTGATCAGAAAGGACGCGTTATCGTTCCCGTGAAATTACGGGAGCAGCTTGATGGCGTTTTGGTTGTGACGGAAAGTGTGGATGACGGATTTCTTGCGGCTTACACAGTAGATCAATTTGAGGAACTCAAGTCGAAGATTATGAGTCTTTCCGCGACGGATGTCAGTGTCCGTTTATTGAGGCGTCGTATTCTCGGATCGGCGAATGTATGCGAGTTCGATGCACAGGGTCGAATCATGGTGCCTGCTTTCCTGTGGGAACACATCGGCGTTCAGCCGGGTGAAGAAGTATGTTTCATCGACGTTTTTTCAAAAATTGAGATCTGTTCGTCTGCGTTCTTTGAACAGCATATGCAAGTCTCCGAGTCGCTTGCTGACATGGATTTATCTAAATATGACATCCCGGGACTGTAATGCGTGGCACACGCCTGTCCTCTTGGAGGAAACGATAGAAGCCCTTGCCGTTCGCGAAGACGGGCTCTACTTGGATATGACATGCGGCGGCGGAGGTCATAGCGCAGAGATTCTAATGCAACTCGGGGAAAAAGGAAGACTCTATGCGGCTGATCGAGATGCGACCTCTGTCAGGATTTGTGAGGAACGACTGTTCGCACTCAAAGCAACAGGACAATTCCGAACAGTGGTAGCACCGTTTTCAGCACTCACTCGCTGGTTGCCTGAGGAAGATCGAGGCAAAGTGAACGGTCTCTTAGCTGATCTGGGAGTCAGTTCACATCAGCTTGACAATGCGGAACGAGGTTTTTCTTACATTCATGACGGACCATTGGATATGCGGATGGATCAGTCACAGGAGGAGACTGCGGAAAAGCTGATTGCATCATTGACTCAAGATGAATTGACGTGCGTTTTTCGCACTTATGGAGAAGAACAATATGCTGCTAGGATCGCGCGTGCGATCGTCCTTGCGCGACGTGAAGCGCCGATTCGGACGACAGGCAGATTAGCCGAGATTGTCGCACATGCCGTGCCGCCCAAAGCAAGACGCGGCGGACACCCTGCACGACGCGTTTTTCAAGCGGTAAGGATGGCCGTTAATCATGAATACGATGAGCTGTCTAAGCTTTTGGAAACAATACCTTACATTATGGCGTCCGGCGGACGTGTTGTCATCATTAGCTTTCATTCGATCGATGATCGAATGGTTAAGCAGGCCATGCGTCGATGGGAACACCCGTGTGAATGCCCGACCGATTTGCCTTGTGTGTGCGGTAAAAAACCATTGGGTCGCGCCGTCAAACGTCAGTCGATCGTCGCGGGAGAACGTGAGAAAGTAAATAACCCAAGGTCTCGCAGCGCAAGGCTGCGCGCCTTTGTGTTCGAAGAGGTAATCATATGAGTCGCCGTTACGAAGAAGGAAATTTAGCGAGGCCACTGGAGTATTACGTCCCTGCTATTAGCTATCCGATGCCCGGTATCGAGCAGCCCGACAAGGAAAAAAAGGATAAATCAAGAAAAAAGAATCTTGAGTACATAGAGTTTAATCGCCGGGCCTACTATAGTGCGGGAAAATTACGTGCTAAAATGGCGCGTCGTCTCTTGATGGTGTTTCTCGCCGTAGTTGTGGCTGCTGTGTTCATTACATGGCGCAACGCCAAAATTGCCGAAATGAGTTTTTACAATACAGGGTTACGGAGACAGATCGTCGAGTACGAGAAAGAGAACAGTCTGGTCTACGATCAACTGGCTTCTAAGACGTCGCTTCAGGCAATTGAAGAACGTGCTTTGGATGCGCTTGGCATGCAAAAAGCATCATCAGACGCGATGGTGCGTTTGGGTGATTCGAACCGAGTGGGAGGGGTCTTTACGGCGCTTGGTTCACCTATGGACGATTCAGAGGTTATTGAGCAATGGGTTGAGGAGCGCTAGCTCACTAATGGCCGATGACGGGAGGGGTTGATTTGCCTCCTTAGTGACGGTCTAAACAGTATAAAAAAGTCCTAATACGTTCGTCATCATCCCTGTCCATGGCGGAGGGCTGTAAAACAAACAAGACGGCGTATTTTTCATATCAAAGAGATATTGTATGAGTCGCGGAAGCATAAAAAAACAAACGGATCGTACCACGAAGAACGAACAACGACGCTTCAATCGCAAGCTCGTCTATGTGGTGCTTGTTTTTTTTGTCGTGGCTCTCTTAGTAGTTCTGGAAGTATACAACGTACAGATTGTTCGGCATGACGCGCTTGCCGCTAAAGCAGCTCAGCAGCAATACATGACAGGTGCTAAATTTCCCAAACGCGGGATGATTCTTGATCGCAACGGATATCCTTTGGCACTTTCTACGTACGTTTATCGGATCGGCATGACGCCGTCTGATGTCTATTCATGGACGGAGAGTGTAACTGTAGAGGAGATCGTTAACAAGATAGTAGATGCATTAAACCTTAGTGATGATAAACGCGAGACACTTCTTGAGGCGATCCTCACTGATCGCTCGAAGGGTTGGCGAGGCCTAAAGAATTATATGAGCGAAAAGCGACCTGTAACATATGTTCAGATCGCCAAAGGCGTAACAGAGCAATTCGCTGAACCGCTGCGCGTCTGGTTGAATGAGAACCATGTCGGTGGAGTTCGCTTTGATATGGAAGAACAGCGTGTTTATAACAACGGATTCCTCGGTTCGCAAGTGATTGGAATTGTTGAGCAAGCAAACGGTAAGCTGTCCGGGGTGTCCGGTCTTGAGGCGCAATACAATGAACTCCTTTCCGGTCATGCAGGGTATACGTATGCACGTCACAACAACTATGGTTCGCGTGGTATTGTGCCTTATTCTTCTACGGTGTCTCGACCGATTCAGGAGAGCCAACATCTGGTTACCTCACTTGACTTAGAAATTGAGCGTATCTTACGAAGTGAATTGCTTTCCATGGCAGCAGCTGCCGGTCTGCGGTCGGGTGTTCAGGGCATAGTACTCGATGTTGTTTCGGGGGATGTGCTGGCGATGGAGCAAATTAGTTCGTTTCAGCTGGATGATCCCGGCGCACTGCCGCTCGGTTTTACGGAAGAGGCTTGGGACGCGTTGTCATCGGACGAAAAAGAGACGTATTATTCCTTGAATATTTGGAATAATATCAACGTCATAGATGTTTATGAACCTGGCTCTGTTTTCAAAGGAGTCACGTTAGCTATCGGGCTCGAGACTGCATCAGCTACGGAGGACACCATGTTTTCGGACGATGTCGTTGTTGTTCAAGGTGTTCCAATACGCTGCGCTTCGGAGAGTGGACACGGTACTGAAACACTTCGCGAAGGTTTTTACCGATCGTGCAACCCCGTATTTGTTCAACTCGCTGATCAAATCGGCAAAGAAACGTATTATGATTGGATTCACAGACTCGGTATATCCGGTACGACGGGATTAGACCTTCCGGGCGAGTCGCGCGGGATCATGCACGCTAATCCGATGCCCATTGACTTTGCTAACCTTTGTTTTGGTGAGTCATCTTCGTTTACTGCGATTCAAATGGCGCGATTTTTTGCTATGATCGGCAATGGCGGTCATTTTGTAACACCTCGGGTGGCGATCGGTACGACAGAGGATCAAATCGAGTCGATGATGCCTTTTGATATCAAGATTAATGATCATATGCTGTCGAGCCGGACATGCGCGAGTGTACGCTCCATGATGGAAGACGTTTTGACGAAGGGGACAGCGAGGAATACTTTTGGCGCCATGGGCTTTTCCATGGCGGGAAAAACGGGTACCGCGACCGACATTAAGTACGTGCATTCTTCTAAAACAGCGGAAGGCGAAAAAGATGAACCTGAAGAGATCGTTTATTTAACGTGTTCTTTTGTTTGTCTTTTTCCATCGGAACAACCGCGCTATGTGGCACTGATCACGCTTCGGAACGCGGAGACCGATGTGTCCAGCCGATTGGCGGCGCAGTGCGCAACTCGCGTCGCCTCACGCATTCTTAATCATGACGGTATGCTACAAAGTTATTCTTCGGAAGAGCTGCGGAAGCTTTCAATGATAATGACACTTGACAACTATAAGGGTATAACGATCCGTGAGGCGGCGCGCCGTCTACAGCATTTGGATTTGAATCCGGTCGTGCCGGAAGATGCCTTTTATTTAGATATGCCCTGCGTTACTCAAATGCCTGCACCGGGTTCGCAAGTTGGGTATGGATCGACAGTCTGGCTTTACCCCGACAATGTAAATGAAGTAGAATGGATAACTGTGCCTGATTTCCGTGGACGAACGTACCATGAATGCATATATCTGGCCACCGAAGCCGGCGTTGCCATCATTCCGGTTGGAGTGCCTCAAGGTAAGGCGACCGGACAGAGCATTCTTCCTGCAGAAGATTCCGCGCCTTCGAAAGACGGGCAGGATCCGTCAGGAGCGCCCTCCGGTAATACTGAAACGGAACGGGAAAACCTCACAGGCCGTGTTAAGCGCGGCGAAATTATACAAGTCTATTTTGGGGAACAGTAACCTATGACACGATTTTTGCCCGCACAGCTCAAGCTGTGGACAAAAGGAGAGCTTTTTCAGACCGGTGCTCATGCAGCCGATCCTGAACGCTATTATCCGTTTATTTCAACCGATACGCGCACGCTCGCGCCCGGTGAAGTATTTGTGCCTTTAAGAGGCGATCATTTTGATGGACACGATTTTTTAGAAAAGGCGATTGACAAGAACGCCGGTATGATTGTCTGTGAACGATGTGCCGCCGCTCTTTCCGATATACTCGAACGTCTCCGACATGACAATGCGGCGCCGGACGTGCTTGTTGTTGACGATACCTGGCAAGCTTATCAAGACATGGCCAAGGGATTTCGCGCAGTTATAAACGCAAATGTCATTGGCGTGACCGGAAGTGTCGGCAAGACGACGACGCGTCGTATGATTTACCAGATGATTACGACTCAAGTCAAAGCTGAGCAGTCAGAACGCAATTTCAATAATCAGGTCGGGTTGCCGCGCACGATATTGTCGACCTGTCCCGAGACTGATGTTCTTGTCGCGGAGTTGGCGATGGATCGTCGAGGTGAGATTTCAAAATTGACGAAGATTGCCGTACCGGATATTGGTATTGTTACGGGCATCGGAATGTCACATGCGGAACACGTCGGATCGATGACGGACATTCTGGATGAAAAAATTTCCATTGTTGAAGGAATAAAAGATAACGGCATTTTGATCGTCAACGGAGATGATCCGCTTCTGGAATCTTGGGTCATGGAGCACCATAATCGTATTTCTGTCTGGTACGTCGCGAGCGAACACAATGTCGGCCGATTGGAAAGAGATGGTGTGCCCGTTTTTTGGGCTGAACATGTCCATGTTGATCGAGAGGACGGTCTTTCGTTCATCGGCAGATCAAACTTGGCACCTGATGAGCGTTGGCCGATCTTTATTCCGTATCCCGGAGTTCATCTCGTTCATGCCGCGCTATTCGGTCTGGCTTCAGCGTATATCCTTGGACTCAATATGCAGGAAGCCGCTATGGGAGCGAAACGTTTCGTTATGACGGAAAGCCGTCAAGAATGGTTCCGATTACCGGATATCGATATACTGAATGATGCTTACAATGCGGCTCCTGAATCGTTGGGAGCTGCGCTTCGCACAACTCAATTGCTCGCCGGCAGTCGGAGGATCCTCGCTGTGATAGGCGGTATGCGTGAACTGGGACAGTATTCACGCCGCGCGCATCAGGATGCCGCTTCGGATATCAGAGACGCTGGTGTTGACAGCGTTTTTCTCGTGGGCAGCGAGACTGAAGCGACGCGTGACGCTTTATTGGAGGATGAAGCAACGCGCGATCGGTTCTCCGGATGGTTTGAATCGTCAGCACAAGCTTTGCCGTTCATTTTAAAAGAGTTGAGTCCCGGCGACTTTCTGCTCATTAAAGGATCGCGCTACTACGGTCTGGAACATATTCTTGACGAAGTCTACAAAGTGTGGGGTAGTCATTGATATGTTTACGTTGGAGGGCATCATCCGATCATGTGTTTCCGCGCTGATTGTTTTTGTCATGACGGTCGTTTGCGGTCGTCTTCTCCTGCCACGCATTCGGGCAAAAAGCCGTGGACAGCAAGTTCGTGAAGACGGACCTAAAACGCATCTTGAGAAATCGGGAACACCGACGTTTGGCGGTCTGTTTTTTCTGATTCCGATCGTTATTTTTGCTGTCATGACATTTTTTATTCAAGATTATTCACGAGATGTGGTCGTGATTATACTCTTTATGATTCTATTCGGTGGCATAGGGTTCATTGACGACTATATAAAGGTTCATGTTTCTAAAGAAGGTTTGAACGTCGGACAGAAAACCTTATTACTTGCTATTGTTTCTGTTGCAGCGTCTGTCTATACCGTTTGGTTTTCAGAATCGGGATCTTTTCTTTTACTGCCCTTTGCGACGAAAATCGTTCCGATCACCGGCACATGGAAATTCGTATACGCCATTTTTATGACGCTGTTTATTTTCTATATCAGCAATTCCGTCAATATTACAGACGGACTTGACGGCTTGTTGTCGTCATTGATGGCGGTGGCGATGATCGGCCTCTTTTTCAGTTTCGGTTTTTTGACCGGCGTCATAGAGGCTGCGTCCGGACTGATGACTCTCTCGTTGGCAATTTGCGGCGGATTGCTCGGTTTTCTTCTGTATAACCGCCATCCTGCGCGAGTATTCATGGGCGATACGGGCTCACTTGCGCTTGGCGCCGGTTTTGCGCTTATGACGTGTCTTTCCGGTATGCCTTGGCTAGTGTTGCTGACCGGCATGGTGTTTGTAGCGGAAGGCTTGTCAGTGCTTATTCAGGTGGCTTATTTCAAGGCTACGAAAGGAAAACGTATATTCAAGATGGCGCCTTTGCATCATCATTTTGAATACATGGGCTGGCATGAGACGAAAGTTGTCAAGAGATTTGTGATAGTCGGCACCGCGGGTGCGTTGGTTGGAGTGTTTTTCTCAACGGGATATATTCTTTAGAAAGAGGAAAATGATGGCGTCAAAATGGAAACGAAAGGCAAGTTTGCTTCCATTTGAAGGAAAAAATGATTCCGATCAATCGGTGACGCCGCAACAGGTAGGTGGCCCTGGTGAGCGAGCGTTGTTCTCGAATTATCGGATGTCGCTTCCGTTACTTTTCTGTTGGCTTCTTTTGCTTGCGTTCGGTTTTATAATGATGTTCAGCGCAAGTTACGGAACGAGTTTTGTCTTGTCAAGTATCGATTATGACGCACCCGTTGAAGCGGACGGCACGGTTGCAGAGGCTCCGGTCGTCAAGGTTATTCCTGAAGCGGACGCTTCACATCTGGCGCGCCGGCAAGCCGGTATCACTCTGCTTGCTGTATTCTTGTCTTTGGCGTTTGCTTTTGTTTTTCCGTTCCAGCAACTGACACGAAAAAAACTAAGCTATTTCGTATGGTTTTTGGTGACGCCGATTCTTCTGGTGTGTCGTTTGTTTAGTACTCCTATCAATGGAGCGCGTCGCTGGTTAAGTCTTGGCGCTCTGAGTTTTCAACCTTCGGAACTTGCGAAGATAGCGCTGATTTTTTTCCTTGCTAATTATTTTGCAGCGCGTACACACGAACGCCGACGCGAACAGGCAAGAGCATCCGCCGCTTCATCGCGCACAGCTCGCAGACATGGCAGCAACAACTCAACCCGTGTGTCGCAAAGTGTATGGAAGAAAGCGTATATTGATGTGACAAGACCGGCCATTATGGCACTCGTATGGGTAGTTCTTGTACTGGTTCAGCCGCACCTCTCAGGGGCGATCATATTGACAGCACTGACGCTGATCATGTTTTTTCTTGCCAATATCCCTAAAAGATCATTGATATTGGGAAGTTTGCAGGTGTTAGCCGTAGTACTTGTCTTGCTGACGCTGGTAGCAGTGCTATATCCTTACTTCCAAGACGATCACACCTCATTCTTCGCAATGGTGGATTCGCGTTTTTCGTATGCCAAACAACGTGTTAGTACATTCAACAATCCGGAAGCAGCAACCTCAGATGAACGAATGCAAGTAACACAGGCAGAAATTGCGCTCGGTTCGGGCGGTCTTTCAGGGCAAGGTTTCGGAACGAGTGTACAAAAATTGAACTGGCTCGCGGAAGCTCATAATGACTTTATTTTGCCGATTATCGGTGAAGAATTGGGGTTTGTGGGTGTCTTGGCGGTGATGGCGCTTTTCTTGCTGTTTCTTATGTGCGGTCTTTCGATCGCCCGACGAGCAGATGGAGAAATGGCGCGACTTGCCGCGGCGGGATATACGATTTTTATCGTTCTGCAAGCCTTTTTAAATATGGCGGTAGCAGTAGGTATTATGCCTGCAACGGGAATATCGCTGCCATTTTTCAGTTATGGCGGCACATCTAACTTGTTTTTCTGCGCAGCAGTCGGGATTTTGCTTTGCATTTCCAAATCAGCGACTGAGGCAGATCAGGAACTGTCGAGGATATTAAAGAAAAATCGGCCGAACTTAAGGACGGAGGCATGACAAAACGACGTAACCATACGCTGATTCTAGGCGCAGGCGGTACAGGCGGACACATTTATCCCGCACTCTCCATCGCTGCCGCGTTTCATAAGGCAGCCCCCTCCATGCGTATTGTGTTTTGCGGTGAAGAAGGAAGCCTTGAAGAATCCAGAGTACAAAAGGCCGGTTACGTTTTTTACCCCATTTCAGCGTACCCTCTACCGGTCAAACGCATCGGAAACTACGTCACTTGGTTTTTGAAAAATCTCCGCGGCATTACATCAAGTCTATCTTTTCTTCGTAAAGAGCGCCCTCTGCTTGTCTTTGGAACGGGCGGTTATGTAACGGCGCCGCTCATTACGGCAGCTCGTCTTTGTCGTGTACCTTATTTTCTTCATGAGCAGAATTCAATCCCCGGTCGAGCCAATCGTCTGTTTTCCAAGGGTGCCCAATGCGTTTTTATTTCATATGAGGCAAGTCGCTCAAATTTTGGGGACAATGTATCACTTTCTTTTTCCGGCAATCCCGTTCGATCGGTTTTTCAAACGCTTGAAAAAGAATCATCTCGGCAGAAGCTCGGTCTTGATTCCGACACGTTTTTGATCTTGATAACAGGCGGAAGCCTAGGGGCGGAGACAATCAATAGAGCAGTCGAAGGGCTCGGGACGAACGCAAGTGAAGGCTGGCAACATTTCTTAAAGCGCTATCCGAAGGTTCAGGTGCTCGTTAGCACAGGTCAGCTTCGTGATCCTTCTCTGGCAGAGAAGTTGAGCAATATTCCGCATGTACAGGCACGCACCTACATTGACGATCTGCCGCTATGGTTATCTGCATCAGATCTTTATATTGGGCGCGCCGGCGCGATGACGTTGGCGGAAGTGACAGCCTTGGCGAAGCCCTCGGTTCTTGTGCCGTTTCCTCATGCCGCCGATAACCATCAGAATGAAAATGCGCGCATTATGAAAGCTGCCGGCGCAAGCTATGTATGCGAAGATCGGACTTTCAACGCGAATGTTCTTCTCAATACGATCGAACGATTGATCTCCGACCCTGAGGCACTAGATCTCTTGGGCAGGAAATCGGGCGAACTTGCCGTCATGGATTCCGCTGAAAAGATTGTTGAAGCAACCCTTCAGATGATAAACGGTGTACGTCAATGACTCGCCGAAAGGTGAACATATCAAAGGACGATGATCGTCAACGTCGTAGAAGCCGCTCGGAACGCAATGTGCAAAGCCGTCGAAATGCTTCGAAAGCGATATCAAAAAGGTCTTCTGCTTCGTCAAACAAAAAACGTTCGAACGTTGCCGCAAAGCGCAAAAAAGCAAAGCCTTATCTCAGTACAAAAGGAGCACAAGAAGGGTATCCTCAAACGTATGCTCGTTGGCAGACTGAAGATGAGAGGAAACGTCAAAGAGCCCGCGAACGTTTTAAATCGTTCTTTTTCGGCAGGGTTTTAAAGATCATCTTGGTTTTAGCGATCATAATTGCTCTTGCCGCATTTATCATGTACTATCCCGGTTTTTACATCACGACGTTTTTGATTGAGGGCACTGAACACGTTTCGAGCGCGATTATTATGGATAGCGTAGACAAAGCGATCGGCGAACATTTTATCATCGGTATAGGCGGTTCTACAGCGCAGTGGTTCGGACTAAGATACGGCGCGATAGAACAGCACATTTTAGAAAGCAACCCAATACTGCGCGAGGTACGTGTTGCTTTTCGGTTTCCGTCAAAGATTGTTATTGAAGCCCATGAAAAAACGGAAGTCATCGCATTGCGCGTGACGGATGGATACGCCCTGCTTGATCGGAATTTCGAAGTAATTCGTGTGATCGCTTCACCGCAATTCGATCTTCCGATTCTTGAAGGTGTTCGTCTTCTCGAGGCGCCTGAGCAGGGAAAACCGATCGCTGTCGAAGATCCGGAGGAGTTGAACGCTGTTCTCAGTATTACGGCGGCAATGATTCGTCAGGATGAATCTGACCAAACCGGCGGGATTCTCCTAATGGACACCGTCAGAAAAATAAGGCAGGACAACAAAGAAACGTATTATCTTTTTATTCCTCTTGAGCAAGGAGGGGAGATACGTGTTAAACTGAAGGACAACAGGTTATTACCACAGAAATTGGCCTTGTTGGCTCAATTAATCAACACGTGGCAACTCAAAGAACGGGGCACCGGTGAGCTGGACATGACCGGTGAAAGAACTGTTTTTAAACCTGATGCGGCATACTGACATTTTTGAGACGTCATGACAACTTTTAGTAACTTGTCAGCTTAAGAGGAAAAATCATTGTTTATTCTCATCGGCATATTGATCGGTTTAATTATCGGCCTGTTTCTGGATGTTCCCATCCCACAGGAATTGATCCCTTACTTGACGACGTTTACTCTCGTCGGTCTCGACGCGCTGACGTCCGGTTATCTGAAACTCCTTAAACAGACATTTCAGGCTCCTCGTTTTGTCTTTCGTTTGCTGGTCAACATCCTTACAGCAGGCCTTCTGACAGCACTAGGCATTCAATTGCAGTTTGACCTTGCTCTGGTGATTGCAGCCGTATTCGCATACAGAATCTTTCAAAACATCGGCAACATCGGCAATATTTTCGCGAGGCGCTGGAAAGAGCGCAGTGCCCGTCGTACTCGCATTGACAAAGATTCATAACAGCATAAGGTAAATGTGGAGCACACACGGTAACAGAATTACTGATTGTCATATCGACTACGAAACATGTAAGCATGTCGTTACATTGTTTATTTCACAGATCAACTGATCATTTCGTCATGAATTCTTCTCAATTTTGACTTGCCATAATAAGAGGCTTAAGGTAAAATGCAATTCAGGCATATTTTTATTTGATATAATGCTTGATATTTTTAGTTGTAAGCTTGTAATGACAATTAAATCGCACTCAATATGCGCGAAGGGAGCTCGGAACTGTGGCAGATTACAATTTTGATATCGGAATGAGAGATGATCTTTACGCCAGAATCCGTGTAGTCGGTGTCGGCGGTGGCGGTTGTAACGCAGTGAATCGTATGATCGATGGAGGCGTTCAGGGCATCGAGTTTATTGCCGTCAATACGGATCACCAGGCTCTGCTTAATTCGAAGGCCAGTGAGGCCATTCAGATTGGTGAGAAGGTCACACGTGGTCTTGGCGCGGGTGCTATACCTGAAATCGGGCAGAAGTCTGCAGAAGAAAATATTGAGGAAATATCGAAGGCAATTGAAGGCACCGATATGCTCTTTATCACGGCGGGCATGGGAGGCGGCACCGGAACCGGAGCGGCTCCTGTCGTTGCTGCTGCTGCTGAGAAACTAGGCATACTTACTGTTGCTGTAGTAACGATGCCTTTCCGCTTCGAAGGCGCGCGACGCAGACAGAACGCTGAAAAAGGCGTTCGTGATCTCCAGCAGCACGTCGATTCGCTGATTATTGTTCCGAACGATAAACTTTTGGAAATTGCAAGTGATGATACGTCTCTTGATGAAGCATTCGGTCTCGCGGATCGCGTTTTACAATATGGCGTGTCAAGCATCTCTGATCTAGTGGCGGTGCCCGGATTGATCAACTTGGATCTTGCCGACGTACGACGCGTCATGACCGATGCCGGCGTCTGTCATATGGGCATTGGACGCGGAAGCGGTGAGAGCCGAGCTGCAACTGCCGTTAAGCAGGCGATGTCCAGTCCGCTTCTTGATACGACCATTGAGGGCGCTCACAGCATCATCATAAACTTTACGGGCGGGCATGATCTCAAGATCAAAGAGATCAATGAGGCTGCCTCACAAGTGCGCGAGGCCGTTTCACCTGATGCGGATATTATCTTCGGCGCGGTAATTGATGATACGATTCAGGACGATTTGATCATTACTATTATCGCCAGCCGCTTTGAGGGTGACGGCGTTCAGAGCCGCACGATAAAGTCGTCCTCTACGATCACATCCATCCCTTCTTATACCGCTCCGTCTCGTCCGATCGCGACGCAAAAGTCTAGTATCGATGATCTGCCTGAGTTCTTGAAGCCGCGCCGTGAAATGCCGACTCAAAGTAGCGGACAAGCAACCGGATTTAGTCGCTCAAGCCAGAGGATGCCCGATCAAAAAATGGTCGACGTGATCAACAGGGCACAGGATCGTGGACAACCGAGTCAGCAACCGCGCATTCTGGACGAAGCTCCTTCACCGGATCGTGACGTCAACAGACCTAAGCAGAGCCGCTCGGAAGGGCGTGTGTTGCCATGGTTTCTGAAAGATGACGATAACTGAGACCGGCAACCTCATATTGCCGCCCGATGTGTGTTAGGCATAGAGGGTTTTTATAGGATTGACACCGCGGCCGGATCTTTGGATCCGGCTGCTTTGTCTAGGTTCGTTAAACGGAATGTCATGGGAGGGTGCCCTTGAAGTGTCCATTTTGTGAAGCCAACAATGATAAAGTTGTTGATTCCCGACCTGCTGAAGACGGGGCTGCTATTCGGCGCCGCCGCGAATGCCTTGTTTGCAGTGCTCGTTTTACGACGTACGAAAAGATTGAGAGTCTGCCGCTCATGGTCATCAAAAAGGACGGGAGCCGGCAGCCGTTCGACCGCGAGAAGCTGCTCATGGGTATTATGAAAAGTTGCGCGAAGCGACCCGTTACGACCGAACAGATCGAACGTCTGATCGATACGATCGAACGCGTGGCAGGCAACATGATGAAGCGCGAGATCACGACGTCAAAAATCGGTGAACTGGTGCTCAGGTATCTTCGAAGTCTCGATGAAGTTGCCTACATTCGTTTTGCCTCTGTATATCGCGACTTCGGCGACATACACTCTTTTTTCGAAGAGGTGCGCAGTCTTCAAGAACAAGAGCAACAAGTGTCTTATGTCGCAGATCCTCTCGACGACACTCATCCGGTCGATGTTGCCGCTTTAATCGATGACACCGCATCACCTGATAATACCGATACACCTGATGTCACTTTATGAAAGGCAGGCCGCGATGAACCGAAAACGGCGAGTGTTGGTGGTCGATGATGATCTTCACATCAGCGAGCTATTAAAAATTTATTTTGAAAAGGATGGCTTTGAAGTGACGTCATGCTATTCGGGAGACACCGTGATTCCGACTGTGCGTTCTTTTGATCCGGACATTATTATTTTAGATTTGATGCTGCCCGGTATGAGCGGCTTCGATGTAATGCGGGCTTTACGCCGCATTTCGAGCGTTCCGGTGATCATGCTGACGGCAAGAGGCGATACTTTGGATAAAGTAGTTGGACTTGAACTGGGTGCCGATGACTATATTCTGAAACCCTTTGAGCCGAAAGAACTGTTGGCGCGTGTGAAAGCTGTGCTTCGTCGTGTCGGCGAACGAGATACGCTGCATCAGGACCGCGATCGTCGTTCAGAGGACATGGTGGAACTTCCCGGCCTCGTGGTGGATCGTTCGCGCTATACTGCTCGCATCGGTGGTGAAGAGATCGATATGCCGCCGAAGGAACTCGAGCTTTTGTTCTTTCTTGCCTCACATCCCAATCGTGTATTCACACGCGATCAAATCTTAGAACATATTTGGGGTATTGATTTTTACGGCGAGCCGCGGACGGTAGATGTTCACATCAAGCGGATCCGCGAGAAACTCGATACGATTGATCATCCGTTGTGGCAAATTAAAACGGTATGGAGCATCGGTTACAAGTTTGAGTTGAAAGAAGACCTTGAATCGTGAAGTCCAGCCTTTCCATTTACGCGCGCACGTTATTGACGATTTCCATTGCGATTCTCACGATTTTCATTGTGCTAGCGCTTATCTATGGGACGGTTTACCGTATTTCATCAAATGAACAGTTTCGTGAAGAACTGAGACGAAATGCCATCGCGCTTTCCGAATTGAGCGCGCGGCGGATGGACGACCAGCGTCTGACGTTTACAAGTTCTGACATCACAGGGTACCTTTCTTTTGCCACGCGTTCGACGGGCGCCTTTGTCTGGGTTGTCAACTCTAACGGAGCCATTATTTATCATACCGGCATGCCAAGTGAGACCATGGCGCTTCTTCCGAGAGAAGAAGGCGGCGCGGGCGATTACCAATTACCGAAAGAGACACGGAACACGGTACGCGCTCTTTATTGCCAACCGGCTAACAAAACGGTTTTTGAACCGTATCTTCCTAACGCTTCATCTTGGTATGTCTCAAGCGCGCCTATCGATACGTATGGTGATAGCTATTCCGGAGAAGTTCTGCTCATGAAATCGCACAGACCTGTGAGCATCGTCGGTTTTCTGAGGGATAACAATGTACCGCTCTCGTTTTCGATCGCTTATATACTCTCACTTTTGATTATTCTTTGGCTTTCTCGGAACATCACCCATCCGATTTCTTTGCTGGCAAAAACAGCGAATGAAGTCTATCACGGTAACCTTTCCGCACGTGTTGAAATAGGCAGAGATAAAAGGGCTCCAATGCTTGAAAGGTTGGAAGAGACAGATCGGCAAGAAGGTGCATCTCAGGCTCATGTAAAAGAAGATGATCTGACACGTCTGGTAAGGACGTTCAATACACTAATCGCGCAGTTTGAAGAACGAGAAAGGCTTCATTCCGAATTTTTAAGCAACGTGTCACACGATTTGCGTACTCCGGCGACGTCAATCGCCGGTTTTGTAGAAGGCATGCGCGACGGTACGATTCCTCCCGAAAAGTACGAACATAGCCTGAACATCATTAAAGACGAAGTGAATAGACTACAAAAATTGCTCAACGCTCTTTTTGAGCAAGCACATGCCATGGATGAAAAAGCGCTGCGGATGGACGCCTTTGATCTTCACGACTGGATCTCGAGTGTAGCGGGTTCGTTTGAACCGATTGTTAGGGAGAAGAATATTCACCTTATCATTGATTGGGACGATACTTCGGGTACACGCGTTCGTGTGCTCGGCGATGAAGAACAGCTTACTCGCGTACTAAACAACTGTCTTGCTAATGCGATTCGATTTGCACCCAGGGGAGGGATTGTGATGATTCGAACAGTGATTCATTCACGTGTTGCCGAAGTCTTAGTGATCGACAACGGTCCGGGATTTCAAAGAAAAGATCTCGACTACGTTTTTGACCGTTTTTATAAAGCCGATAAATCGCGCCAGTCAGAAGGCTCAGGGCTTGGACTCTATATTGCGCGTTCAATTATTAGGAGACATGGGGAAACAATCGAAGCATCCAATTCTGATGAGTTGGGCGGCGCAAAGATCCGTTTCACTCTGTCAAGGCCATAGGAGCTATTGACGCGACAGCCGTATTCGTTTCATAGGGCGTCAGATGTTAAGGAAGTGGAGTATTAGGGAAAGCTTGATGGTCTGCGGCAGGATTGCGAAGGATTGTTTTTTCGTTCACAATATAGTCACGTACAAAAAGTAGACTTAGCGAAGACGTACGTAACATCGTGTTTATCTGCGATGGAAGAATGACTGCTTTCATAAATACTTTCTCAGACGATGGCCTGTGTGAGCACAAGTGCACCTAAACGAAGAAGGCAGGTCGTTAGGGGGGCATGGACACAAGATGAAAAATCGACGGTTATTTCGAATAGCTTGCTATCTGGCGTCTTTATTGATGATCGTTACATTGACAGCTGGTTGCTTGTCGGATCATGTTGACCCGAGAGAGAGCGCCTCGACGGAAACGCCCTTTAATCCTTCAATTTCCATATCTGAAAGTATTATTCCAAAGACGAATCAAACTACAGTTTCAGGTGAAACGAAGCCGGATCCCATAGTAACGGTAGACAATACAATGCCCTCCGATCATTCTCGGACAGAAACGACATCGCCTTCCGAACCGTCTTATTCGACATCTCATGATCCGGCGGAGACGACTATACCCTCAGATATCGATCCGTCTGAACTAACGTTACCGACCCTTCCTGTTGAATCTCCACTTCCTTTGCAGGAGATTTTTGAGACGATTGTCCCTACCGTGGTGTCGATTCGTGTGATCATCCCGAAAACACAACTCTATGAACAACGTGAAGAGTTGTTTTCAGGGCTGATCGTTGAACCGGTCGGCATTGTCATCACGACGTATAGTCTTTTAGAACCTGCCCTTGATTACCGCAGCAACCTTATCCGCGGTGCGTCGATCAGTGTTTGTGTGCCCGGTTATCCGAAAGCATTTGAAGCAACGCTAACGGGTGTACATTCAATCACTGATCTGGCCATGTTGCGGATCACCAATCCGGACGGGATTCTCTTCGAAGCCGCAACGCTTTCTAAAGAGCCTTTTTTGACAGTCGGAACAACGGTTTACAGTGTTGGCTATCCGTCCGATTTAATCGCTCAGGGAGGTCTTTCAACCGGTTACGTTACTTCCATTTATAAGACCACTTATCAAGAAAATGGAGCTCCGGTAGGTCTTTTAGAGACCGATATTCCCACACAGCCGTACTATGCGGGCGGTCCCTTGCTCAATACAAGGGGCGAAGTTGTCGGTGTTACAAGCGGATACCTCAAGCGCGTCTACCATCATCGCTATGGCTATGCCGTGCCGTCTCCGGTTGTGTTGGATGTAATCCGCCAGATTAAGGAACGCGTGAGTCGGAAACCGGAGGAGCCAAAAAAAGCATCCTTTGGCATTGTGGTCATGGGCGATAAAGATTACGAGGAGATTCGTGAGCGAACGGATTATCCCGAAGGTCTATACGTAACACGCATTAAACCGGAAAGTGCGGCTTACACTGCCGGCCTTTCCGATGGTGACATTCTCTTGAGTTTGAATAAAACGAGTATGGGGAGACTGGACGATCTTCTCCTCTTTATGGATGAACAGATCGTCGGAAGTCTGGTGGAGATCAAGGCGTATCGTCCGTCAGAGAAACGTACGCTGACATTGTCTTGTTACCTTAAGGAGGAACAGCCTTGACTTCTAAAAATAAGTTTACCGATGCCGAGCGCGCCAAAATGATTGTTGAGCGTCTTGTGGCGACGTACCCTGACGCAGCGTGTACACTCGATTTTAAATCACCTTGGGCGTTGATGGTCGGCGCTATTCTTGCCGCGCAGTGTACGGACGAACGCGTCAATAAAATAACACCTGCATTCTTTGATCGATTTCCAGATATACAAAGCGCGGCAGAAGCTGAACTTTTGGAGATAGAGTCTTTAATTCGAAGTTGTGGCCTATTCCGCAATAAGGCTCGTTCCATTCAAGGAAGCGCTGCTGTGATCATGGAGCGCTTTGACGGTCGTATTCCGGAGACACGGGAAGATTTACTGGAACTACCCGGAATCGGGCGCAAAACAGCAAATTTGATGCTCGGCGACGCATTTGGTCAACAGGAGATCGTCGTTGATACACACTGTAAACGCCTCGCAAAATTAATGGGATTTACGACGTCCGATGACCCTTTGGTTGTGGAACGTGATCTTCTTAACGTCGTGCCTGAAAATGAGCGCACGCGTTGGGGTCATTTGATGGTGACCCACGGACGCGAAGTATGCAAAGCCCGATGCCGTCGTTGCCTTTCGTGCAGTGTTCGCGATCTATGTGCCTACGGCGCTTCTGTTGATATTTTCGATAAGAAAGAAGACGATTGTGTCTGAGTTTAAGACGTCGTCGTTCATCAATGAATCGGTCACGATCCTACCCGGTATTTCAACAACGCGTGCACGCCTTCTGAAAAAGCTTGACGTCGAGACGGTGCGGGATCTTCTTTGGCTCATACCGCGAACGTACGCCGACTGGTCTACACCTGTACCCATAAGTCGGCTTCAAGAAGGCGAGATCGGCGTCATTCGTGCTGCGCCGACGACCGTGCCGTCTCTTCGACGTCGCGGCAAATTATCGTGGATACGTTCACGTCTTGCAGACCATTCCGGCACGATCAACACGATCTGGTTTAATCAGCCTTGGCTTTCAGAGATATTATTACGAGGTAAGACTTTTCTTTTTCGCGGAAAGGTTGAAGCAAAGGGTACCCACCGTCAGTTTATGAATCCTGACATACGAGACGATGACAATCCGATTCCTTTTGAGCCAATTTATCCTCTGACCGAAGGGCTTACGGTATCTGTCATTCGAAAAGCGGTGGCCGCCGCATTGGAGGATCCGTGTCTTCAAATTGAGGAGAGTCTTCCTGCATCTGTACGCGCATCCGGATGTCTTTCTACAGCAGAATTTGCATTGCGCCGCATTCATTTCCCTGAAAGTCAGAAAGATATCGAGATCGCTCGTCGAAGATTAGCGTTTGAAGAGTTGTTTCTAGTACTCGCAGGGCTTCGCGCCTTAAAGGCGGGACGCGCCCGAGTAAAAAGTCCTCTCATGATCTGTGACGGGAAGTGCAATGAGCGTTTAAAAGAAACGATTGAGGCGTTGCCCTTCGTTCTCACATCTTCTCAGAAAGACGCTCTTCGAGATATACTCAACGATTTTGAAAGAAAATTTCCTGCAAACCGCCTGTTAGAGGGCGATGTGGGATCAGGTAAAACGGTTGTTGCCGTTCTCGCTATGGCGGTCGCTTGCTGGAACGGCTATCAGTCCGTCCTTATGGCGCCGACCTCTATTTTGGCACAGCAGCATGCAGACACCGTTGATTCGTTGTTAAAGGGAAGCGGCATCAAGATCGCGCTTCTTACGGGAAGCGTGCCTCCCGCGAAACGACGGCATCTACAAGAAGAGTTAGCCGGTGGCGGCATTGACATCCTCATTGGAACACATGCCGTTTTAAATGAGAATGTTGTCTTTAAGCGGCTCGGGCTTTGCGTGACCGATGAGCAGCATCGCTTCGGTGTAAGTCAACGGCTGCGGCTGACGGATACTGAATCATCACTCTTCGAACCTCACGTGCTTGTCATGTCCGCAACGCCGATTCCTCGGACTCTAGCCTTGATTTTATACGGCGATCTCGACTTATCTGTTATGAAAGACATGCCAAAAGGACGTCAGGCTGTTAAGACGTATACAGCACGTGAAAAAGATCGGCCGCGCGTTGAGCGTCTTATCAGAAGAGAAGTCGATGCAACGCATCAAGTCTTTGTCGTTTGTCCTTCAATCGATGTCAGTGATGATACTCCTCTTCGTTCCGCAGAAGAAACGTATCAACGCCTTTCTCGCGATGTTTTTCCGGATTATGCCGTCGGCTTAATGCACGGACGCTTGAAGTCTTCGGAGAAGAAAGCGGTTATGAAGGCTTTTTCAGAGGGTAAGATTGACATCTTGGTTTCGACAACTGTGATTGAGGTCGGTATTGATCAACCGCGCGTTACACTGCTCATTGTTGAGAATGCCGAGAGGTTCGGTTTATCGCAGTTGCATCAGTTGCGCGGGCGCGTCGGCCGTTCATCCCTTCCTTCCTTTTGTATTCTAATGAGCGATAGCGACGATCCGCTAGTTCGTCGCAGACTTCGCGCGCTATGCAAAAGCCAAGACGGGTTTGAGATTGCGGAAGAAGATCTCTTACTTCGCGGTCCGGGAGACTTTTTTGGTGTTGAGCAGCATGGTCTTCCAAACTTTAAAGTTGCCAATCTATATGAAGATGCAGCACTCTTGCGAGAAGCATCTAAGGCTTGTGAAGAACTTTTCTCTGAAGATCCTCTATTGAGTTCCTCAAAGAATGCTTGTGTTATTCGCTCATTTCGTGAGCGTTACGGCGAACGCCTTGCACGCCCGGGAATTTGAGTATAGGGATCGTATTCGTATCTTCAGGAATAGATGTGGTAACCTGCTTGTATCAGCGCCTTTTGAGGAGAGGATAGGAAGGTAGTTGCGTTAGTTTCCTCAATCCTGTTGACGCCGTAGAACAATATAGGTTTTCGAAAGGAATGACATGCCTAGAATCATCACGGGATCTGCTCGCGGTATTCACCTATTCGTACCGAAAGGAGAGACCATTCGTCCGACATCTGATCGGGCAAAAGAAGCCCTTTTTTCAAAAATAGGCAGCCGCATTGTTGGTGGAACAGTACTTGATCTTTTTGCCGGTACCGGTCAGATCGCGCTTGAGGCGCTTTCACGCGGCGCAAAAAAAGCCGTTCTCGTGGAACGTCATCGCGAGGCGCTTGCCGCGATTCGTCACAATATCGAGAAGACACGATTTTCAGAACGGGCAGTCGTAATGTCAGGAGATGTCCATCGTGTAGCATCGCGTTTGCTTCGAGAACAGGAACGATTTGATTTCATCTACTGCGATCCCCCGTGGTCGTTTGAAGGAGAACAGATGTTATCTCTTTTTCCAACACTTCTAAAACTATGTAAGCCGAACGGCTTGATCGTGTTGGAAAGTAGCAGTAAAGGAGAACCTTTGTCATTTGATAGCGCGGGTGTGCTGTGCTTTGAACGTTGTACCTACGGCCTTACCGTGCTATCCTTTTACCATCCTGAAAAAGAGTCGGATCCTGAGACAGAATCGGATGAGAAGACGAAAGATGAAAGGTAAAGGAAAATGGACGTCAAACGTACGGTTGTGTTCGGAGGAACGTTTGACCCCTTCACGCTGGGTCATCTTCGAATAGTAGAACAGGCGCTGTCTTTTGCCGATGAAATCGTCATCGCTGTTTGTGAGAACAGTCAAAAGCGCCCAAAATTATCCGCTGATGAGCGCGTTGAGCTGATCAGGCGAGCGGTTACGCCGTTGTCTTCTGTTCGCGTCGAAAAATGTATCGGCTTATTGACCGCTTTTTGCAAAGCGGAATCCATCCGTGTTGCTGTACGCGGGATTCGCAGTGCGGCACATTTCGAAGAAGAGCAGGTTATGTCTGAAATCAATCGACGTCTTTATCCTGAATTAGTGACCATTATGATTCCGACTGCGCCGGAATTGGCTCATGTCTCATCGTCCGCCGTGCGTGAGATTGCCCGTTATGGTGGCGATCTGCATGGCTGGGTGCCAGTCGAGATTTTAGAAAATATCGCGGAGGCGTACCTCGACTGAGGTTGCTTTAGAATATGTGCCGATAATCGTCTTTGATTATCATTAACGATGAAAACGATGAAGAAAATAAGTCGTCGTGAACCTTTTACGGTACGAGACGCTAATGTGCTCCATCAGGAAGCGTCATCATATACGACATGAGGTCTATACGAGTCTTGCAAAGCACGTGATAGCCGCGTAAAATCGAGAGGATAGGCCAATAAAGGTAAATTCTTTGTTGGATGATGTACAATAGAGGCATTCCGGCAGAAGCGCTCCGCGCTTTTTCACAAGAAAATAAGGGCGTAGCGCGTTTCGGTGGTCCGAGGTTAGGTTGCCGGGGAGGAGAAAAGTTATGAGTGATGATCAAATTCGCCGTCGCGGCTCGGGAAATAGACCGCCCCAAGAACTAATGCAGGATAGTCGACCATTGCCAGGTGAACAGGAACGGGATCGAAGTGTCGAGACCCTTTTAGATCGACTTGAGTCATCTTTGATTGACGCGAAAAGTGTTCCTTTTTCCGAAAAATGTATGGTGGATCGGGAAGAGATGCTTTTCTTTGTGCGCATGATTCGTGAAGGCTTACCTGAAGAA
>JAAZJH010000075.1 GCA_012800435.1 Clostridiaceae bacterium
ATGTTTCATCAGTACTTGAATATCGTTCTGATGTTCTTTTGCCATTTGCTGGCACATTCCCTTTACTTGAGGGTCGGAAACCATTTCCGTACAACCTTCCATAAATTTAACTGCATTTTCCGTCATCTTTATATTATCCTGAATCAATAGCAGTTCTTTTGTTGTTAAAGACATAAACATCCTCCTCTAATTTTGTTTTCGTAAATTATAATCTGCAAATTTTATCATAATATGCATAAAGTATAAAAAAAGTGTAAATGTATAAGAAAAGTATTATAAGAGAAAATAAAATCGACTGTCATATCTTTAACTTTTGAAAGGATGATTATAGATGCTGATTGTTTTTGTAAGAGCTCTAATCCTTTATTCTCTTGTCGTTATAGTCATGAGAATAATGGGTAAAAGACCAATTGGACAACTCCAGCCCTTTGAGCTGGTAGTTGCAATTATGATATCTGAGCTTGCAGCAGTTCCAATGCAGGATACGGCAATACCTTTAATCAATGGCATTATACCTATACTAACTCTATTAATTGCCCAAATGTTGCTTTCATTTATTTCTATGCTAAGTGTAAGGGCTAGAGGAGTAATATGCGGTAAACCAAGTATTTTGATAGAAAATGGTAATATCAACGAGGGCAACCTAAGAAAAGAAATGTACACATTAAATGATCTTTTAGAACAACTTAGAAATTCAAATATTCATAATATTACTGATGTGGAATTTGCAATACTTGAAACAAACGGTCAACTAAGTGTAATCCCAAAATCACAGAAAAGACCTGTTAACGCTGAAGATTTGAATATTCCTACTAAATATGAAGGTTTACCTCTGGATTTGATTATTGATGGAAGAATAATGATAAAAAATCTTGAAAAAGCCGATCTTGATGTGCATTGGCTAAAAAACGAATTAAACAACTTAGGTATTAGCAACCTTAATAAGGTTTTATTTGCAAGCCTGGATACTAATGGCGATTTATATTACCAGGAAAAACTATAAAGGAGCTGTTTTGGATTATGAGTAATTTTTTAAAAGTTATACTTATTGTTTCTATATTAATAATATCAATTATTTCTTCAGGTATTTTTACTAATCACATACTAAACAAAGATTCAAAGATAATGGAAGATCACATTACTCAAATGGAGATTTACGTAAAAAACAGAGATTGGCTAAAGGCAGAAGAAGAGCTTGAACATATTAGAGAATATTGGTCACAGGTACAAAGCACATGGGCTATGCTCCAAAGTCATTTTGAAATGGATAATATAGACAGCACGTTGACAAAAGTATCTGAATTTACAAAAACAAGAGAGTTTTCATTAACACTTGCAGAAGCGTCCCTTTTGAAGCAATATATAAAACATATACCGGAAAAAGTTGCTTTCAACCTTGAAAATATATTATAGTTCATTAATTTTTTGACGTAGCGGCTCATACATTAATATGCCTGCAGCAACTGATGCATTTAAAGATTCTACCCTTCCGGGCATTGGTATTTTAATAAATTCATCCGCCATTGAAGCAGCTTCACTGCTAATACCGTTGGCTTCATTACCTATTACTATAGCTACATTTCCGGTCATATCTACATTATAGTAGTTTCTACTTCCTTCTAAATGAGCTGCATAGACCCTTATATCATTATTTTTTATTTCAACTAATGTTTCTATCAAATTAG
>JAAZJH010000053.1 GCA_012800435.1 Clostridiaceae bacterium
AAAACGAAGGTCGCCGGTGAATATGCCTTGAGTTTTTTGGTTTACAACATGAATCGTGTTATGAAAATTGTCGGGATGGACGCTCTTCTTGACTTGTTCAGCGACAAGAAACGTATGCGTGAGCTCTGCCTGATGGTTCAATAACGTCAGGGATACGATTATTTTTTTGCATTTTTCACTTTTTATCTTTTTTTCTCGATTTTTATCCGAGCTTAACTCAATCTTAAAAACCGTCTCTCAAAACGCCGAAAAAGGGGTTGATTTTTGCGTTTTTTCGGGAACAAAAAAGCCCCAAAACGCCTGGTATGACGGCGTTTTGGGACAAATTGTGGCGGAGAGTGTGGGATTTGAACCCACGGAGGGCTTGCACCCTCTCCGGTTTTCAAGACCGGCGCCTTCAGCCGCTCGACCAACTCTCCTTGCTGACAACGTTGCCAGTTTACCGAAATAAGCTGCTGATTGTCAATGATAATAAAAGAGGGGCGTTCTGCCGATAATGCATAACGCCCCTCTTGTTTATCCCTTGTCTTACGCCGCTAAGCGCCGGATGGAGCGTTTCGGCGGACGGCAGGATGTCTATGATCCGGAGAGACGGACGTTCGAAGCGCCAACTCGTCGGGTCATAGGATCTTCGATTGAAAGATTAATAGTTGACCGCTCTGAGTTCGAAATAAGCACGAGAATGGCTGCACGTCGGGCAGATTTCAGGCGCTTTCTTTCCAACATAGATGTGTCCGCAATTGCGGCAGAACCATACGGTCTCGTCGTCATCGCGCTCGAAAACGATGCCTTCCTCAATGTTTTTGAGGAGACGGAGATAACGCTCTTCGTGGTGTTTTTCTACATCAGCGACTAGGCGGAAGAGTTCAGCGATCTCGTGAAAACCTTCTTCGTCGGCATCTTTTGCGAAGCTCGGATACATCTCCGTCCACTCGTAGTTCTCTCCTGCGGCAGCGTCTTTCAGGTTAACGGTCGTCTCTTTGGGGACGGCACCGCCCATAAGTTGTTTGAACCACATTTTTGCGTGCTCTTTCTCGTTAAGTGCCGTTTCGGTAAAGAACGCCGCAATTTGCTCATAGCCTTGTTTACGCGCTTGTGACGCGTAGTAATCATACTTATTGCGTGCCTGTGATTCACCGGAAAAAGCTTCCCACAGATTCGCTTCAGTTTTTGTTCCTTTAAGTTCTTTCATCGTAGATTGCTCCTTTTTTTAACGTTTTCGTTATCGTTATCAATGCAAGAATATCCTAAATGCAACGTAGCCGCAATAATAAGATATTAATTTTCAACGTTGTTCGACGAGAAGTCGAATTGCAAAAAGCACAGCGTAACAAATGGCAAGCGCTGAGTAAGTGATTCTTCGACGCGTTGGTGAGGGCGGTTCTTTGAATTCGGGAAGAAGAAGTGCGAGCGGCAAGGCGAAAAGGCAGCCTGTCATCTGAGGTGTCATGAGTTTTGTAGGAGAGCCGGGTATTTTTGATAGGAGTAAAAAGACCAGAGTCAGGGCCGATAGACTCATCAGCGCGCGTCGGAACGCCAAAGTGTCTTCGAAAAGTGTGTTTGCTATTCGACGGCGCAATGCGATAAGACGAACGGATGTCAGTGGTTTTCCTTGGGGAGCGGGTGTATCACGAAAGGCGATAAAAGCAAGTACAATAAAAGCCTGTCCATAAAGGCCGTGTGAAAAACGAAAGAACATTGTAGAAAAAAATGTTACACCAATTGTTAGGATGCCAACAACAATGCCTACGATCGGGTGCATGCGGTAACTCAGAGGCTGGAATGGAACACCGAACAGGTTAGTTTTCTTTCCTGAGGGATCGCGGGGAGGATTGCCTTTCTGTTCCGACGGATCAAAGCCTTTGCTGTCATTAGCCGTCATCGCTTGCATGACAAGATCTTGGCTGCAGCCCGTAATCATAGAGAGTCCTGCGATCAACGCGATGGAAGTAGCATAAGTGAATAGGGCGTTGTGTTCGGGGAAGTATACTTGGGCAAATCGATCAGCTAGTATGGTGATGAGTCCTGTTGATAATGCTGCTGTGATCAGGCGCAAAAAATAGAGAAAATGGTTGGAGGTGCGACGGGCTCCACGCGCGAGGAGAAGCGCGAATATTCCAAACGCCGCATGACCTGCGAGAGCCGGAATGACGCTTGGAATTGTCCTGAAAAGAGCAGGAAAAAATAGATTACATGCATACAATAAAGTGAGGATGTAGCCGGCGATTTGAATCACTATGCAACCTCCATTTGCGTTCTTCGGCATGTATGGATTTGATGGCTTCTGCGTTTTTCATCCTTACAAGATTAGTTTAGCAAAAGAAAAAAAGAAGCACCAAGAAGCGATTATTCCTTGCCCACAAGATTGAACTATTGTATCATGACGGCGAACGTCAAATTTTTTTGCCCGGATTTTTAATTGAACATCAGGGTCGGGAGAGACCATGGGATTAGGATTAAATATTGGAATTGATCTTGGAACGGCAACCGTTCTGATTTATGTACACGGAAAGGGTGTCGTGTTGCGCGAACCTTCCGTTGTTGCTTTTAACACACGAACGAATCGCGTTCTGGCTGTCGGGGAAAGAGCGAGCCTCATGCTCGGACGAACACCGGATATCGTGAAGGCTGTGCATCCGCTTCGCGAAGGCGTGATTTCCGATTTTCAAATCACGGAAATCATGTTAAAAGAATTCATCAGTCGCGTTAACACCGGTTTTTTGGCTCGTTATTTCAAGCCGACGATTGTAGTTTCAGTGCCCGGTGTGATCACGCCCGTCGAACAAAAGGCAGTTGAAGATGCGTGTCGTCATGCGGGCGCACGAGAAGTTTACCTGATTCGTGAACCGATCGCCGCCGCCATCGGGGCAGGCATCGATATTACTCAGGCTTCAGGCAGCATGATCATCGATATCGGCGGCGGCACAACGGATATCGCGGTAATTTCACTTTGCCGTCCCGTAGTGGATGCGTCGATCAAGGTAGCGGGTGATAAATTGGACGACGCCATCGTGCGTTATGTTAGGCGGAAACATAATGTTCTTATTGGCGAACAAACGGCTGAAGAACTGAAAATCAATATCGGCTGCGCCTATCCTCGCGAGGAAGAACTGACGATGGAAGTGCGCGGTCGCAACCTGATTACGGGAATGCCGGCGATTCTGACCGTAACATCGACAGAGATGCTGGAAGCGCTGGAAGAGCCAATCAGCGCGATCTTTGAATCGGTCCACTCGGTATTGGAGCAGACACCGCCGGAGTTGATGGCCGATCTAAGTCAGCGCGGCATCGTAATGACGGGCGGAGGTTCGCTGCTTTACGGTCTTGACCGGATGCTTGCGACGCGTGTAGGTATTGAAGTGATCGTTGCTGAAGATCCTGTATCGTGTGTTGCGATAGGAACGGGGATTGCGCTCGACATTATGGATCGCTATGCAGATATTACGGGGTTTTGATGCGCTGCAGCCTAATTTGCGATCATTCAACTATGCTACCGTGCTACGACCTTTTGCGTTATATGTAAGGGCAGTTCGGCAATGTGTTACCACTCAAAAAATAAATATGAACGTTGACGTGATGAGAAACTTTGTTTATACTGTCACGGATCCCCCCAACACGGATGTTTAGTGATATGGTGATTTGTCCGTTGGTGGTTGATCAGGGGGCTATTTCAACGCTCAGTTTCTTTCCATAAGGAAAAACGGATATGGTTTTCAAAAGTCTCATAGGCGATCAATACGTCTTATCAATTCAATGAGGTAGGAGCTTTTATGGCACAACCTGATCTTCGCGGAAAAACCAAGAAGGATCTTGCCGCGATTGCACACATCTCCGGTCTACTTCAGCCGGCCGACACCAGCAGAATGACAAAACAACAGTTGCTTGATTTTTTGCTTAGCGTCGCGGCAGACGCCGAGGAAGAAAACGGGCAAACTTCGATGTTGCTTTCGACTGATGAAACGTCAAAGTCGAGTCGGTCAAGCGACTCGGACGAACGTTCAGATATTGTTTCTCCGGCAGACGATGTGAAGGATGAATCGTCAACAACGAAGACGAAAAAGGTAGCTGTCGCTTCTGCTGAAAAAGCTGAGCCGTCAGCGTCCAAAACGAAGAAGACACCTTCATCATCCAACGTAAAGGATACGGCAATAAAGGCTAAGGAAAAAAAGGTTTCTTCCGTGTCCGCTGAGAAGGATGTTCCGCCGACGGAAAAGACCGCTGAAGCGGATTCTGTCGATGATAAAAAGACGACGGCACACGGTGCGTCTGCGAAGCGTGAACCGTTGAAAACAACGTCGACAGATGAAGCTCCGGATGAAAATGAGACGACAAGTCCGGCGGAGAAGGAAGCGGACAAAGGATCAAAACGCGTACCCTCGAGCACGCGAAAAGTTACCGCGTCGTCTGCCAAAAGGACATCCGTTCGCAAAGTCAAAACCATCAGAAGTGTCGCCTCACGTACAAAGGAGGAGGAATCCTCAGAAGACGACAAAAACGGCGACAGGAGTGCGGATACTCGAGTCACCGTCAGAGAAATCGTACCGAACGATGACGTGCTGCCTGAAGATGCTGATGCTGATATCGTAGATGACGACGATTTGCTAGAAGAGGACCGAGAGCGCGAGCAGGAAATTGTGACCGGTATTCTCGAAGTGATGCCTGAAGGCTACGGATTCTTGCGCGTTGAAAACTATATTCAAAGCAGCCGCGATATTTATGTACCGCCCCAGTTCATCCGTCGTTTCAATCTCAGAATCGGCGATGAAGTTACAGGGCCGGTGCGCCAACAGCGCGACAACGACCGGTATAAGGCGATTTATTATATTCGTGAAGTCAACGGCATGACGCCGGACAAAATGATCCGTCGACCGCATTTTGACCGTTTAACGCCCATCTATCCGAACGAACGATACACGCTCGAAACGGGAAAAGAGGAACTCTCAACGCGTATCATTGACCTTGTTTGTCCGATCGGCAAAGGACAGCGCGGCATGATCGTGTCGCCTCCAAAAGCAGGTAAAACCATCCTTTTGCAGAAGATCGCCAACGCGATTTCCGAGAACAATCCTGAAGCAAAGCTGATGGTGCTTCTGATTGATGAGCGGCCTGAAGAAGTGACGGACATGCAACGGTCGATTAATGGCGAAGTGATCTATTCCACATTTGATAAAACACCGGATAACCATGTCAGAATCACAGAGCTCGTCTTGGAGCGCGCGGAACGCTTGGTGGAGCTGGGTCGCGATGTCGTCATTCTGCTGGATAGTATTACCCGCATGAGCCGCGCGTATAACCTGACTATTAACCCGACAGGCCGTACACTCTCAGGAGGATTAGATCCCGGAGCGCTATATGGACCTAAACGTTTCTTTGGCGCGGCGCGCAACATCGAGAACGGCGGCAGTTTAACTATTATCGCGACCGCCCTCGTTGAAACCGGTTCACGCATGGATGAAGTGATTTTTGAAGAGTTTAAGGGAACGGGCAATATGGAAGTCATCCTTGACAGGAAACTTGCCGACAAGCGTATTTTCCCGGCGATCGACATCACACATTCAGGGACGAGACGCGAAGAGCTTCTACTTTCGGAACGCGAACTGAACGCTGTCTGGGTAATCCGAAAAGCTTTCTCGCAGCTTGAGACGGCGACGGTAACGGAAACGATGCTCAATATGCTATTGAAAACAAGAGATAATGATCAATTCATTTCCTCTATTAAGGTCTCGATTTCAGATAAATCTTTGTATGAAGCGATGCGAGGCAGCGCACTGAAAAAGCCGGGAACACAGCAAAACAACGACAATAACGGATAAGCTTCACTGCAACCGTTATTGTCTATACAATTTGTAACCGTTCTGTCTTTTTCTTTGGCGCATACAATCGTTTTTTATTTAGCCGTATATAGGCATACAAGTTATAATTGATATAACTCATCTTCAAATCCGCAAAGACGGTTCAACGTTGGTTTTTCATGAGAGGATGTAAACTGCATGTTTTTATCGGAGCTTTCTACATTTTACGGCGCGTTATCACAGACGAATATTTTGAACGGCTGGCTCACCTCACTTATACTGGGTACCATTGCGCTCATTATATTGCTCTTACGCAGAAACATTGCCAACCTAATTTTGAGTATCGTTTTTATGGCCGTTCGACGCCATGACGCTGAACAATACAAAACGATCAAAACGACACTTCAGGCGCCATTAAGTTATCTTGTACCGACCGGTCTTCTAGCGGCAGCGTGCTATCTGATGCCGCCTTTTTCAGAGAAATGGCAGTTGTTTATCGTACGCGTTGTCCAATCGCTGTTTTCGGCTGTCGTCTTCTGGTTTGTATATCAGTTGATCTTCTTGCTGGTAGTGCGTTACAAAGCTAAAAAAGGTGCCCCGCTCGGTGTAAGTGCCATGACGTTCCTCACTTCGATGCTTCGCGCGACGATTGTAGTGGTAGGATTTTTTGTTATTCTTTCATTTTGGGTATCCAATCTGACCGGTATCATCGCCGGGCTCGGTATCGGCGGTCTCGCTTTGTCGCTCGCGGCTCAGGACACGATCGGAAACTTCCTTGGGAGTGTATCTATTTTGATAGACGGTACTTTCAATGTTGGAGATTTTATCGAAACGGTTGATTTTTCCGGAACGGTTGAAGAAATCGGCGTTCGTACGAGTAAAGTACGCGACTTCAACGGCGCTCTTGTCTCCGTTCCCAATAAAACACTCGCTCAGTCCGTTGTTACCAATTCGACCGAACGAAAAACACGTCGTATTGAAGTACGTGTGACGGTTCCTCCTTTCGTTTCCATTGGCGATTTAACAGCCTTTCAGGAGCGCTTACGTGAAATGCTGGATGCTGAAAGCGATATTCAATTGCCGGTGGTTCTCATAGAAAACATGACCGCTGATGGGCGAGTCGTTTATTTGACATGTTTTTCAAAACCGAGTTTCGAAGACATGCGTCAAAAGCGGAGCGACATATGCCACAAACTTTCTTCGATCGCCGAAGAAATGTCAATACCGCTTTTCACTCCCAAACTGATGATGTCACCGAATACAAAATGGGGAGTTTCCAATCCTTCGATGGACGACGCATCAAATTGATTTGAAACAGCGGCTGAAGAGTCTGAGCATTCGAAAAGATCATCCGGATGAAGAGGTTTAGGCCCGCGAGCCTATGAGCGAATATTGCCGCGCGAGTATCTAATCTGATACAATCGCGGTAGTTTATGTCTTTCTCCTTACCAAAAGATATGGATGATATGGATAAGAGGGCGATTAAGAGAAAAGAAAATGGATTATAACTCATCGAATTATTATCGAGATATGCAAAATGCTTCCAGGCGCTTCGATACTCGAAGGACGTTACAGGGCAGAGCGCCTTCTAGAGCGCGTTACGCATCCCGCACGTCATCCGAAAATGACGGCCGCCGTGATGTGAGTGCACCTTCGCGCCAATCTTCACGATCGCGCTCGCCCGGTCGCCTCTCGCCGCTACAGCGCCCAAAGCGTTCTTCAGGATCGGGCGGTCGTCCTCCGCGCAAGCCGTTTTTATCAGGCGGTAGTGATCCCAATTGGAACAAAAAGATCATTTACGGAGCGCTGATTGCGCTATTTGTCGTTGTTATCGCCGTATTCGCATTGTTGGTGCGTTCGAAGTTGCGCGCCGCGTCGACGTTGCCGACAGAGTTTAATCGTCCTTATTTTGACGTAAATCCGCTCTATACCTTAGCGTCCAAGGAAACGCTTCCGACGGTGCCGATATCGCCAGAGACAACGACTGAACCAACCGATTATACCTTTCCGACGATTCCGGCTACCTCCGAGGATACGACTACAACCACGACAACTACGACGACTACGACGACTACGACGACAATGCCGCCGACAACGATAGCGCCGACACCAAAGCCGACTCCGACTACAACGCCAGAGACAACGACTGCGGAGGAAGAATCGGATCCGAGTCAAGATCCGGATCCAACTCAAGAAGACACAGAACCGACTCAAGATCCAGATCAGGAGCCTTAATTTTCATCAATAACATCCAAGCGATGAATCATCTGCCTTTGATGTAGAACGGGCAGGTTACTTTACGAAGGAGAACATTTATGACAGAAGCAAGAGGCCGATTCTCCGGCAAGATAGTACTCTTTGTCATTATCGGCATCATCATCTTGATTGCCGCTATCGTCATCAGTTTTCACAATCGCCTCGTGCGTGCAGATGAGGGAATCAATGAACAGTGGGCGCAAGTGCAAACACAGTATCAGCGCCGTGCCGATCTTATCCCGAATTTAGTTGAGACGGTCAGGGGATTCGCATCACATGAGGAAAGTCTTCTAAAGGAGATCACTGCGATGCGCGGACAATACGGTCAGGCTGGAACACCGGCCGATTACGAAAAGGTGGACGCTGATTTTACACGCGCCATTAACGTTGTGGTAGAGGCCTATCCTGAGCTCAGATCGAACGAAAACTTTCTCGCTCTTCAGGCTGAGCTTGCTGGAACGGAAAACAGAATTGCCGTTGCGCGTCGTGATTTCAATACGGCGGTCGCTTCATACAATCGCTTAGTGCGCACATTCCCCGGGAACATTTTTGCGGCGATGTTCGGTTTTGAAACGCGGGAAATGTTCTCTGCGGCGCCGAACGCCGACACGGTTCCGACGATTCAGTTTTAACTTGACTTTGCGTTATTTAAAACGTCATGTTCCAGCACTCAGCGCAAATAAATAATAAAAAATACGCGTTTTCTCTGAGGAGCCTGATACTCCTCATGGCGCTGATTCTTGCCTTGACGCTGATTGTCGGCTTTGACGTGCCGAAAAATCCTGAGGAGGATTTTGCCTGGGACGAGACGGGAACCCTTTCTGATGCAACACGTGAGACGATTCGCCAAGTCAACCGGCAACTTGAGTCAACAGGAGCACAAGTTGTGGTAGCGATGATTCCGACGCTTGGTACGGACAGCATTGAAGAAGCCGCGCTTGAGATTTTCAGAACGTGGGGAATTGGTGATCGCAATAAGAATAACGGCGTTCTGCTTCTCATCGCAAAGGAAGACCGCAAACTTCGCATCGAAGTGGGATACGGTTTGGAGGGGGCGATCCCTGACAGCGTGGCCGATCGGATCATTCGTCACGTCATCGCGCC
>JAAZJH010000054.1 GCA_012800435.1 Clostridiaceae bacterium
GGTCTTTAGAGGAAGAGAACTACCCCGTGGTTTGGGTTGACGCTTTATACGAGAAAGTACGATATGGTGGTCACGTGGTGAACATGGCTATATTGTTGGTCTGTGGTGTACGAGAGGACGGCCACCACGAGGTTCTGTCGATTGAGCCGATGCTTGAGGAATCCGCAGCAACGTATGGAGAGCTGTTTGCCAAGCTGAAAGATCGAGGTCTTAGAGGGGTACGCCTCGTGGTGTCAGACGCGCACAGAGGGTTGGTAACGGCCATTGAGCGCGCCTTCCCCGGTGCTAGTTGGCAACGCTGCAAAGTTCATTTTATGCACAACATCCTCATTCACGTGCCGAAGCGTGATAAGAAAACCTTTGCCGGACACCTGAAATTAGTCTGGCAAGCACCGAATAAGGAAGTGGCAAGGAAGCAGGCTAAAGCACTGGCGGAACGTTATGGCGACAAATACCCTAAGGCGATTGAGGTGCTTGAGAATGGACTTGAGGACAGCCTGATCTTCTTTGATTTCCCTAGTTTGGATTCAAGGAAGATAAGCTCAAACAACATGATTGAGCGTTTAAACAAGGAAATCCGGCGGCGTACAAGGGTCATTGGGATTTTCCCCAACCCGGAATCCTACGTTCGTCTTGTTACGATATACCTGATGGAATACTCGGAAGATTGGTCTGTATCGCGTTCATATCTTAGCGAACAATCGATCGCCGAGATTCCGCAACTCGCTGCCTAGCGGCACGGAACAAACCGACTTTTTAGTTCAGGGGGGTACCCCCCTGAACTAAAACAACAACTACGACTTACATATAGGAGTCCAAAGTTGCGAACATTAGTTGACAGTACTAAACGGATGGAGGAATTATTCGCTGAAACTCTGAAGCTGGCACATATGAAAAGACGAGTTAAGACGTTTAACTGCTTCCAGAAAACAAAGAAGAGTACGAAGATGTCCCACTCCTGTACGATGGATAAACTTTTAAACACATTGCTGATATTTTGGAGAAAGGAACCTACAGTTCCTCCGTTGTCAATAATAAACAACGATTTTATAAAAGTCACATCTTTAATTAAACTCGGATGAATCTCTCAACGATAGAATGAACGAAATAATGGAAATAACAAACAAAAACATAGCAAAACAACGCAACGTAGGCATAGACATGTTAAAAGGAATATCCGTAATTGCAGTTGTATTATATCATATGGGGTTATTAAAATCAGGCTACCTTGGAGTAGATTGCTTTTTCGTTATCAGTGGTTTTCTTACTATGCCGAAAATTGTGAAAGGAGTAGAGAATGGTAGTTTTAGATTCTTCAAATATATCAAAAGCCGCATAGTTAGACTGTTACCGGCAATTTTGCTTGTTTCAATCCTTTCATTAGCTATCGGCTATTTCTTCTGGCTACCAGATGATTATGAAAACTTGTCAGGAACAGTAATCGCCTCAAGTTTCTTTTCGAATAACATCTTGTCTGGGATCACCACAAAAAATTACTGGGATACAATTAACGAGTATAAGCCCCTGATGCACTTCTGGTATGTCGGCATATTGATGGAATATTACATCATCCTGCCTATTACTGCTATCATACTGAAGAGGATGGCAATAATCCTACGGAAAAATCAAAACAAAATTATATTGACAGGGATTGGAATTATTACAATTATCTCGTTTGCACTCTTCCTAATGCCGTCGTTTGATGCAGGAGACAAATTTTACTTTATACCTTTTCGTTTTTGGGAATTAACGGTTGGTGGCTTTGTAGGTGTATTCCATAAAGAATCAAGAGGGTTGTTAAAAAAACAAAGAGCCCTTCTTTCCTCTATTTCTTCCTTCGGGATCATACTCGTTATTCTTTGCATAGGTTTCATCAATTTTGATATTTCAAAGATTGGTAGAGCCACAACGATTATCGGTGCTGATTCTGTCGCTTCAAGTGATCTGGTTTTGCCGAACAACTTCTTGTTGATCTCTATAGTACTTGTAACATGTATATTTCTTGCGGCGAACTATGAAACCTCTGTTTTTAATAAGAGTAAAATCTTATCGTCTATAGGAAAGCGGAGCTTTAGCATATTTGTCTGGCATCAGGTTATGCTGGCATTGTACAGATATTCTGTAACTAGCAAACTGTCTGCTCTTTTTGTCATTAGTTTCTTTATTCTATTGGCTGTGATAAGCGAACTGAACTATCAGACCATTGAAGCCAGAATCCAGAATACCAACAGAACATTGGCTGCTCTTCTTATCCTTACTGTCGTGGTATGCGGATATTCAGGCTTTATATATCTCCGGGCTGGTGTGGTTCGTGATGTGCCGGAACTGGGGATCACTATAGGTAATATACAAAGGGGGATGCATTCAAAGTACTGCGACCGTATTTACTCTTATAAAGATGAATTTGCAGACAACAATAAAATTAATGTTCTTGTGGTTGGTAACAGCTTTGCACGGGACTGGGGCAACATCCTGCTAGAATCTGAGTATGGTGATCGGATTAACCTGTACTTTAGTGTACACTTTAATGAGTCTTTGATTGAGAGAATCAAAGCGACTGATCGTATATTCGTCTTTGAAAATTTTGAAGATAAAGTTCCAGAATATGTCTGGGATAGTGTTGATGAGGATATAGTATACTGCATAGGCACCAAGAATTTTGGAATATCAAATGGAAATATTTACTCACAAAGATTCACTGAGGATTATTATAATCAAACAGTCTCACTTGATCCCGGCTACAGGGCATTAAATCTGGAGAAAAGAGAAAAGTGGGGAGACCATTATGTCGAACTGATTGAACCTGTTCTTCTTGATGGCCGTGTTAGAGTGTTTACAGATGATAACATGTTCTTAAGTCAAGATTGCAGACACCTTACAGAGGCGGGAGCTAAATACTACGCTAGGATACTTGATCTCTCTCAATATATGCCGCAGTAAGAATACCAAGAAAAAACAACAACTACGACTTAAGTATAGGAGTCCAAAGTTGCGAACATTACTTGGCAGTACTAACTTCTTATACCATCATCATTTTCTTCTTCAATTCCTTCAGTGCTTTCTTTATTAAATAAAATTTTCAACGTACCTAGGACGATTTGAAGATCAAGCAGCATGGTTCGATTGGTGATATAAATTAGATCAAGTTTTAGTTTATCGAGCGGCGACGTATTGTACTTGCCAAAGACTTGAGCGTAGCCCGTGAGGCCGCCACGCACCTTGTGTCGAAAATGGAATTCCGGTATTTCGGAAATATACTTCTCAACATACTCAACTCGTTCCGGACGCGGCCCGACAAGGCTCATATCACCCTTAAGGATATTGAATAACTGGGGAAGTTCATCGATGCGAGTTGCGCGAATTACACGTCCCACTTTAGTGATACGTCCGTCATGTTTTGTCGCCAGTTGCGGCTTTCCATCTTCTTCCGCATCCATGATCATCGAACGGAATTTGATAATATCGAAGACTTTCATGTCCTTCGTGACACGCTCTTGCTTGTAGAAGACGGAACCGCCGTCTTCGATTTTAATAGCGAGCGCTGTGATAAGAAAAATGGGACTTAGGACGATTAGACCTGCTAAACTCGCTACGATATCAAGTGTTCGTTTAGCAAACGCGCTACCAAACGGAATCTTCTGATTTCGATTGAGGAATAAGGGCGTATCGAAGATATTAAGGATGGATGCGCTGTGTACGATAATGTCGGACAATTTCGGCGAATAGTAAACACGCTTATTCAGTGAGTAACACTTCTTAATGAGGAGATGTTCGATGGAGGTCGGCACATCGTTGATTATGATGCCGTCGTACTTTCGGATCTCCGATTCAAATATGTCAAGAACATCTTCCACGTAAATTGTATCTGCGATCTCATATTTATCCCATCTCTGATTCACTTTCTCACGTAAATCGTTTTGATGATCCCCATGTATTTCAAGTAAACGCAGCGGCGGAAACCATCGCCGGTATACGTTGACCATTTGGATAACGAGCAATGCGAGCAGAACGATTTGTGCTAAGCAAAGGAGCGCATAGCGCCCCAGGAATTCATGAAAGAATCTAAACTGACCGGTGATAGCGCAGGAGACGAAGACTTCAATGAAATTCGCGACGATAATCGTCAGCGCCAACGAGGGAAGCAGAACGATCTTGCGATCGACGCCAATCGAGAACGCATGGAGCCAACGCCCGATCACAAGGAACAAAAAGGCATAGATCATGGTCGCCATACCGAGGTTGGCAAGACCGGTCAGATGACCTGTATGATTGTTCACTGAAACAAAGCCGTACCATGTGTATAAAAACATGCCGGTTGCGATCAGAGTCAGAAGTAGAGCGCAAACACTTCGATAAACGTATTTAGTTTCTACCTTGCGTCGTTGCATCATCTTCTGCTCTATCATGCCGGCATCGTTGGCGTTTTAGTAGGATGTATCAACACAACACTAACAGCATCCTGTCGCTTCCCTTTTACTAGAAACCGAAACGGCGGATACTTCTTTCGTGATCTGTGTTCCAATGATTATAGCAAAGATTCTCTTGTTAGGCTTCCCTTTTTGGTTTTCCTCTCAGTTGAAATCGAAGAACGGCGTACATTTTAGAAAACCACACCGTCCTTTTAAAAACTATATTCAGATATTTCTCAAACTGCTTTATGAGGTAACGGTGCAACTTCACAAGCTACCCTCGCGCTGTTTTATCTAATATGATTTCTTTGCCTATTCAATAGGATCGATCTCATGAACTACGTCCAAGATGGTGCCGTCGCGGGCTTCGACAATGGCGACGACACGATCCTTGAATGGTAGTGGGTCAGGGGTTCCGACGATGGAGTACGCTTCCTGTTGCAGTTCTTCAATCGTTCTTAGCGGCAACTTGGTCTTCTTCAGTGCTTCCAGCAGTTCCGGTCGGCGCGGATTGACGGCTATACCGTAGTCTGTCACGACGACGTCAACGTCTTGACCGGGAGTAGTGACGGTGACAACACTTTCGCAAATGGTGGCCATGCGTCCGCGCACCAAAGGCGTCACAATGATGGAGCATTTCGCGCCGGCAGCCGTGTCGGGATGGCCTCCCGGGGCACCTCTTAGCACGCCGTCGGAACCGGTGACAACGTTCACGTTGAAATCGACATCGACTTCCAGCGCCGCCAAGATGACATAGTCCAGCATATTGACAAAGGCGCTCTTGTTGCTAGGGCTGGCGTACTGGGAAGTGGACATCACGAAATGTCTGGGATGGGTACCCACGGACTCAACAGCAGTGATATCAAAGTCCTGAGTGTCAATAATCGTCTTCACTAATCCCTTGTTTAACAAATCGACGGCTGGCGCCGTTATCCCGCCGATAATCCACCCTATCGTAATACCGTGCTTCCTCAAAATTGGCTCTAAAAATCGGTTAGCGGCTAAACTAGGGCCTCCTGCCCCCGTCTGGAAAGAAAAGCCGTCCTTGAAATAGGGGGTCGCCTCAATCACTTTGGCGCAATATTCTGCCATCAGGAGATCTCGAGGATCGGTTGAAAAGCGAGCGGCGGCTGTCGCGATTTTTTTAGGATCGCCGATTTCATCCATCACCACGACGTAATCGACGTAAGATGCTTCGATGGACGGTGGAAAGTTAGGGAAATCTACGAGGCAATCGGTGATGACGACCACATAATCCGCGTAACGTGCGTCTACCTCGTGGTACCCCAAAACACCGCAATCGCTCTTCCCCCCCTTGCCTCTGGCGTTACCGAGGCAATCACTTGTAGGCGCTCCGATAAAAGCCACGTCGATGTGCACTTCACCTTCTTCTATAGCGCGCACGCGGCCACCGTGACTTCTAAGGATGGCAGTGGTCTTCAATTTTCCGTGGCTCACCATCTCCCCTATTTTTCCGCGGATACCGCTTGTCTGAATGCCGGTGACAATACCCTGTTCAATGTAGTCCGCGACGGGATCATTCGCCGAGCCAAGTGAAGTCGCGGCGATGGTAATGTCCTTAAACCCCATGTCCACGATTTCTTTCATGACGAGGTTCACCACATAGTCTCCATCGCGGAAATGATGGTGAAAGGACACGGTCATTCCATCGTGAAAGCCGATGAGCTCAAGCACTTCACGAAGGGATGACACTACTTTGCCTTCTTGCCGTTCCGTTTGAATGAATGATTTGGGCGACGCTTTCTTATATCTATACCCCTGACGATGGTTGGGACCCTGGTAGACCTCGCGGCCTTCCACAAGCAACTCGTCCGGAATATCTCTGTTGACCGCATTTTCCATTTTACAAATCCCCCTCATAGACACCGGAGGCTTTGGCAAGCTCAATGACGCGTTCCGCTCCGGGCACAAATGCAATATCAAGCATTTTGCCGTCCAGCGTAAATACTCCTATTCCCTGAGCCGCCTGCTCTCTAACGGTGCGCACAATGCGCTCCGCTTCGCGAATCTCCCTGTCGGTGGGAGTAAATACCTCATGTACAATGGCGATCTGCCGCGGACTGATAATGCTCTTCCCGTCAAAGCCCATTTTTTTGACCATGATGACCTCCCGGCGGAAGCCTTCCATGTCGTCCAAATCGGTGAACACAGTGTCAAAGCATTGCACACCTGCGGCGCGAGCCGCAATGAGCATATTCGATCTTCCGGCAGCCATTTCGATGCCATCAGGGCTAAATTCTGCTTGCATTGATTTTCGGTAGTCACCGCCAGAGATGGCAACACCGATCATACGCCGGGGACAGGCGGTACAGATGGCGTACGCATTAATGATGGCAAGTGGACTTTCTAATGCTGCCATCACGAGGGTACTGCCGAGCTCGCGACCGAACTCTTCCTCAGCTTTTTCAATATGCTTTACGACCGTTTTCACGTCTTCGGCTGTTTCACATTTCGCGATACGTATGCCATCCGCTCCTCCGGCTACCGAAACACGGATGTCTTCCTGCCAGTGAGGCGTATCCAAAGCATTGATACGGACGATACGCTCCACACCTCGGTAGTCTACCGACTTCAGCGCGTTATATAGAGAAAAGCGCGCAGCATCCTTCTGATTTTCCGCAACGGCGTCTTCCAAATCCAGCAGAAGGCAGTCCGGTCGGTAAACGTAAGCATCCTTAAGCAGCCCGGGTCGTTGGGCATTCAAAAACATCATGGAACGGCGCAATCGTTTTAGGCGTTTATCGATACTCATTTGATAGCACCTCCCCATGGAAAGCCGCTGTCGATCTCAGCGGCGCGAAAAGCAGCGCTTTCAACCCTAGCTTTCAGGGTACATTCCAACGCGCCCTTATCCACCACGATGGCCTTGACATTGTCAACGCCCAGTCGTTCCAGAGTTTCTCGCACGCAGGCCTCAATCTGCCTGCCGTACTGCGCCTTGACGATGGACGTGATCTCAACCCGGATGCCTTCTCCTCCCGGCTCCAAGGTCACCATCGCGTCGCTGGATTCCAGCGTACCGGACATGGCTGATTTTCGTAATTGCATGTTGCTCCCTCCTTACAGGATCGCTCGGGAATCAACGCCCGCGCGTTTAGGGTGTCAGCAGGCTGGCGATGACCTGCAACAGCGTAGGAAACAAGACAATGACGGCAATAAAGCGCATCACTTGCAGTAATATTATTTGCACGTTGTGCACACCTAAGTCGGCGGAAATAAGCGCCATATCGCTAGCGCCCGCCGGGGTGGCGGCCAGTAACGATTCACGAAGATTAAATACTCCGCGCCGCCTGAGCACAGTTGAAATCACCAGCGCGCCCAACGTGTAGCAGACAAGCAACACCAACGCCGGCATCACTAGATGCTGTAATGCGACGAGCTGAGCCCAACCAATGCCGACCCCAACATACGTACCGGAAAGGCACTGTGCCACCTTCCGTACCGGAATGATCACACAGGCTTTCGGATACAACAGTTTAAAGCCGACGGTACCCAATGAAGCAAAAGCCATGGTGCCGCCCGGCACACCGGAAACTCTCCCCAGTAATCCAAAGGCCGTTCCTACCGCTAGGGTGAGTACGGTATTGAAGAGGTCGCCGGCAGGTCGTCTGTATTCCCCTTTTTCCTCTTCATAGTGCTCTTCCTGCGGTATTTTTGCAATTATTGAAGGAAAAATGGCGATACCCATCACAAGACGAACTAGCTGCAACGTAAGAACAGGCGTGGCATCCGCACCCATTTCCACGGCAATAATGGGAATCTCGCTTATTCCTCCGGGCACGGTAGCCATAAGTGCCGTCAGGGGATCCAATGGGCTGATCCAGTAAATGATCAGTCCGCTGACGACGTTTACTAAAAACAGAAAAAAAACAACGATGGCCGTCGTACTGAGAATGGAGCGCATCTTCTTCAAGTCTTCACGCCGAACTCCTGCACCGATGAAAGCACCGGCCACGATCTGAGCTGCTGTCTTGGCTACAGGGGGTAAATCAGCCAAGCCGCCGGAAATTAGGTTTAACGCACATGCGCCAATCACCGCGCCCACCATCATGCCGCCAGGCACATGTAACCTATCAAGCAGCAAACCAACGGCAATAGCCGACAGCAATGAAAGAACTACATACAAGCGTTACTCCTAACTAAGGGCACAAACGTGTGAGGTTTGTGCCCTTCGCCAACATCATACCCTTTTCTTGGCAAAAGATGATGCTCTAGAAGAAGGGGAACACTTGCGGCAGTATGAATACGCAGCAGACGAATGAAATAATGACCAATGGCCAGCCAAATTTGGCAAAGTCTTGGAATTTCAAACGCGTAAACGCGACCATGGTCTGGTTTGTTCCGGAGGCCATCGGGGTGAGATAGCTGCACCCTGCTCCAATGGCAATCGTGAGCACAATGGCCTGAGGATTTGCTCCCATGGAATTAGCAATGGCAATGCCAATAGGCGCCAATGCACCCGCGCAAGCCATGTTGTTCATGAACTGAGTGACAATAGCCGTCGCAATGAACAAGACAGCCGTGATCACGTACAGATTCGAGCTTTCACCAACAACGGATATTACAAGATTTCCGAACGCTTCTCCAAGGTTCGTCGTCGTTACAATCCTGATGGCAAGCAAAATACCTGCAGTAAATATAACGTTCTCGTATGGATATCCGTGGATGATTTCTTTCCAGCTAAACACCTTCGTTAGATACATTACAGCAAATACACCGAAAGCTATTATGTAGGCGGCAAAACGAACTCCGCTGCTTTTAATTAAGCTATTTGCGATGAGTAATAAGACGAAAAGGATAAATCCAGCGAACGTCCATGTGCGCTGACGAGCTTTTCTCGGACTGTCCACCGTGTCTTCAGGCGCGTCTTCATCATCGTAGTCATCGTATCCGGGACATCTCTTGTGGAAGATAACCATGTAAGCTCCCCCAAGAATGAGGATAGGTACGGCAACCCAGGCAAAGTCAAAGAATCCGAGGGGCGCCAGTCCGACCTCTTCAAGTGCGCCACTTGCAAAGACGTTTGTCGGTGTTCCGATTAATGTAACGGCTCCGCCAAGCGTCGTTGCGTAGATCAGGAAAAGAATCATCTTCGATCTGCTGATTCTGCTCGTTCTGGAAATCCCGTACACAGCAGGCAACATCGCCATGGCGACACTGACGTTCTGAAGAAAAGCAGAGAAAGCGGCTGCAACTAAGAACAAAATTAAGAAAATGGATGTTTCTTTCCGCTTCTCAGGCACGTTCTTCGTAAATCTCTCGACGAGTGATCCAATTACCAGGTCGGCTCCTGATATCGTCATTAGATGCGTGAACATACCAATGACCATCATCAAAAACAAACTGCCGGAAGAAAAAACGCCGTAGACATCCTTCGGCTCAAGAACTCCCGTGAGAATCGTAAGCGGAGCCAGAACAAAAAAGGACAGCGCATTCGGAATCTTCGGTATTGCAAGTATAACTACAAAAATCAGGAAGCAAACAATGCTTGCTATTAATGTAAAGGACATATATCGTCTCCTCTTTCTATTAGTGTATTAACTGCCGTCAGCAGTCATACCGATGAAATTCACCTTCGCAAGGATTTCCCCTGCAAATTAGGGCATAACCCGGATCAAGACAATACAAGCATGACATGATCGTCTTAACCGTCTTTTTAGGATAGTCCGGATCGGGGTGGAAGCATACGGAATAGGGATAGTGGTAGTGATCCTTTAGGCAATTCTCTATATCCGCTGTTCCTACTTTACCTGCTTCAGACAGAATCCTTTGAAGCCTTTGACCTCTAAAGTGTCGATGGTACTTCTCATAGGGCGGGTAGTCACGATCAACGCTTGGATCAACTACACAATCGTTTCCGTGAGCGATGATCCCATCCTTTGGCGTGATTTTAAAGATTTCTTTTGGAGTAACTTCGAAATCTGCAATGATCCCCTCTTTAGATCCAACCATGTAGTTGCACGAAACCGCGTACTCGTAACTGTTAATCAGCTCTTCAACCTCGGCAAAGTTCCGTTTTGTCAGCACCTGCCGGCGCAAAACATTTGTGGGCATTCCGAGGCCTCTATAATCGCTTTTTGTCAGTATGGTGTTGGCGTTTATGGAGATACCGTAGTTGTTCATTCCGCTTCGGATTAACTGACCCGGTTCAGTAACTCCAACAATCCTGAGTCCGTTGCATTCATCAATATGAAGAACGTAAGCATCCTCTCCTACGAATGCGTTCGTGTCCCAGTTCTGACCACATATGGTCCAGCCGTCGGCCGATTTTTCCGGAAGCACACCGTAGCTGGTACATTCAGAATCGGCCTTAGGGGCTCTTAGGAACTCATATCGTGTGTTCAAAACAACAACTTCCTCAAGAAGAACACCGGCTCCTTCCGCGATACCCCGCATTTCCTCCAGTTCATTGTCAGCTTTGCCGCCAAGATAGGAAACATATTCTTTAGCGATCGACAGCAAATCATCCCATGTGTATTCGGATACTTTGCTAAAAAGATCCTTATAACCGCTTATGATGTTCGCAATTTCTGCTTTTGCTTGCTCTCCGTGCTGTTTGCCCCTATCAAAAGGCACCGGCGAGCTGACATAGATCTCTCTGTAAGATTTCACCAATGTTCCTCCTCTCATTAGTCCTTGTGTACCTGTTAATCCTTCAATTCATCTACAAATCGCAACAATTTGCGGTACTGTTCAACGATGGGCTTATCAAGGAATACATCGCCGATCATTGCTGACGCTCCTCCGGATTCCAAGTACTCTTCTTCAAGCGCGACTATTTTCCTCGCATACTCGATTTCCTCTTCAGAGGGGGTAAATACGCTATTGATAACGTCGATACCGCTGCCATCTAAGCTGAAACTTGTTTTTCCGTCAAAACCAAGCTCTTTGGCGTGCTGAGCTTCTTTGCGATGCGCCTCGGGATCCATAAATGTAAAGGAAGTATCCATTACAAATACGCCGGCAGCTCTCGCACTGTTGAGTAACATGCCTCGTGCCCAGTCAAGCTCTTTACTTTCTTTCGTCCTAATCACCTTAAGATCTTCACAATAGTCGGCTGCAGAAAGAGCCATTCCAATCATTCGGGAACAACAAGTGGCAATGCTATACGCATTTAACACTCCTTTTGCGCTCTCTATCGCCGCCATAAGATATATCGTATTGGGCTCGTACCCATACTTTTTCTCAAGGACGGTGAGTAGATTATCGACACAAATAACGTCATCCCTCGTTTCCACCTTTGGGATTCGAATCAAATCGGGCTGACCTTTACCAACTCTAGAATGTCGTCGACGTACCAATACGTGTTAACAGGATTGATTCTGACGACCGTTTCAATTCCTTTTTCTTGAAAAACCCCGGATTCAATAACGGAGCAAACCAGCTTTCTCGCTGAATCTTTTAATTCCGGCGGAACCAATTCCTCTAGATCGAAAATGAGCGAGTCTAAGCCGGGATGTTCGAGCAGTTCATATATTCTCTTTTCATCGGTGCCTGTAACAAAATGCATGTTCCTTCTAATTCTATTAATCGTTCCCATTTTTTTCTCCTTACTCTACATTTAGCAGCAAATGTAAATACATGGTTGATGGCGGCACTTGCGTCATCCCGACAATACGATACGATTTCGTGCAGTCGCCCGAATCCGGATTTGCTCAATTACTTGGACACGGGTTTTGCATCAAGACTCTTTTGTTTTTTACCTCCTTTCGAGCATGGTAAAGAGCGGATTTAACCTCCTTTCTGCGCCATTGATCACTTCAATCATTTCCTCTTTTTTATCCTTCTCGACATTTAGCCATAAGGCAAAATGCGTTAAAAGCTCTTTAGTGCTCATTTGCCATATTCGCCATGTTAGAAAAACAAATAGATCACTCCTTCTTTTTGTTCCTCTACATTTAGTAATAAATACAAGAATGCATCAAAAGCTCTTTAGTGCACATTTCCCATATCAAGGGTGCCAAATATAGAGCTTTTCAACTTCCTTCGAAGAAACGTTTTATTAAAGTTATAATTCTGCCTTCGCCGGGCAGAAGTCGGAAAATATATTCGATTAGGGTGTACAAAGGTGTACACAGAGTAAAGTCTTGAATATTTGATTGCGTTCATGCTATTCTAAACACCACTAGTAATCAAATTTAATTATCATTATGTGAAGCATAAATTATTACTAATGCCCCAAAAGCCGATGTAAGAATTTCAAATTGTTTGACATATGGGGGCTATTACAGCCTTCGGACAATGATTAACCCAAGATATCGAAACCAAGCCGGCAGGTATCACATCTAATGCATCGCGAGGAGAAAAATGCATCAACAGTTTGCCAAAGACTTAATGACCATCTTACGTGCCGGAAGCATCACGAGAGCAGCGAAGTCCTTGTATATTACTCAATCGGCACTTAGTCAGCGGGTCAAAAGGATGGAAGATGAATTCGGTACGGTGTTTCTTGATCGAAGTGTCACGCCCATCCGCCTTACCTACGCCGGGGAAAAATTTATGGCTGCCATGCTGCAAATCACGAGCATTACCACTGCATTACGCAACGAATTGTACGAGATTGAACATGAGGCTCAAGGGCGTATGCGTCTAGGCATCTCCCTGCAACGCGGCATGCAAATTCTGCCTCTTGTCATCCCCACCTTCACATCGCGCTATCCGCGAGTGCGTATTGAATTGAGCGAATACGGCTCCAGTAGACTGGAGCGCATGTTGCACGAAGGGTTGTGCGACGTGGCGCTGATTACCACGGAGCCTCGCTATGCCGATTTGCACTATGAACTTCTTGAATCGGAGGAAGTGGTGTTGATCGCTGCAAAATCGTCAACGTTCGCTATGGAACACGCAGATGAGGAAGAAGTGCCCATTACTGCCGCTAAAGACGAGAAGTTTGTCTTTCTTCGTCAAGGACACAGCGTCCGAGTTCTTCAGGATGAGCTTTTTCTGCGCAATCAGATAGAGCCCCACCCGCTCTTGGAGACTGACAGTCTTGAAGCGGCGAAACGGCTGGCCGCAGAAGGCGCTGCGCTCATGCTTTGCCCCTCGGTGTTCATCACGCAGTCTCCGGAAGTTGATGCTAAAGTGAAACGTTTCCGCGTGGAGAACATGGATTATAAACGGCATTTTTTCTTCAGCTACCGAAAGGATATGGTGCTTCCCCGTTTTATGCTGGATTTTCTGGACATCGTCAGGAAAGTTGTACATGGTAATAAAGACACTTCTATATCGTAGGCTTTTATCAAAGACCGCTGATCTAGAAACCGTTACACACCAATGTGGATGAAACAATGATCTGACAGGCAATAGGCAAGCTCAAAAGATTCTTGTCCCGCTTGTGTGGATGAAATCATCAAATCTCATCCGGAATATACCTGACATACGCACTTTACAAAGGAGAAACCATGCAAATAAGACAAATTTGGTGCAGTGATAAGCATGCGATGCGGGAAATCCTAGAACTGCTCAATAGAGAAGGTCTCTCTCTCGATGCTAACCTGGAGTATACGGCGGCGCTTTATGACGATGCCGGCGTACTTCGTGCTACCGCCTCTTTCTACCAAAATACTTTGCGTTGCTTAGCGGTGGATCGAGATATGCAAGGCGAGGGACTCATGGCTCAGATAGTAAGCCACTTGGTGCAGGAGCTGTTTTCTCGAGGCAGACATCATCTGTTTGTCTACACTAAGCGCGACGCGGTAAAAAGCATCGCACCTCTGGGATTTTATGAAATTGTCTCTACGGATAAGGTCGTATTTTTGGAGAACAAACGAGACGGATTCGGGCAGTACATTAGGAGTCTCAACCGTCCGCAGCAGGCACCTCAACGCATTGGCGCGGTAGTCATGAACGCTAATCCTTTTTCTCTTGGGCATCAGCACTTGGTTGAACATGCCGCTAGCGAATGCGATGCTCTGCACTTATTTGTCGTGTCCGAGGATGTATCAGCATTTCCTTTTGCTGTTCGGGAACGATTGGTTCGTAAGGGTACTGCTCATATTCCCAACATATTCCACCACTCTACCGGACCGTATCTTGTTAGCAGTGCCACATTCCCCAGCTATTTCATTAGTGAATCGGACGTTTTGACTCTTGCCCAAGCACGACTTGATGCTAAGGTGTTCGGGCGCATCGCCCATGATCTGGGCATAACCGATCGCTTCGTGGGCGATGAACCTCTTTCTCCTGCCACAGCACTGTATAACTTGGCCATGAGTGAGGAATTGCCCCAAGAAGGTGTGCGGCTACACATCATTCCGCGAATAAAAGACAGCAACATGGAACCTATCAGCTCGACAAGGGTACGAGCCATGATGAAGGAAGGCAGGACAGAAGAGCTCTGCGATCTCGTTCCGGAAAGCACCTACACATACATCATGAGCGACGAAGGGAAAAAAATTACGGAGAAGTTAAGGGAAAGCCGCTAGGACAGCGCCGCCTCATGAATGGTGATTAAGATCAAAAAGTCGAAATCATGAGTTTTAGTAGAGAATAGCAATTTAATTGCTGATCAATCAGGCGTTCTTTATCCTTGCTGTGTTACTATATCTCTGATTTTAAGTTGTCAGCGAGGCCATGATTATATGTCTAATTCTGAGAGCACCGAGGTGACGATCGCACACGCTTCCGCAAACGATGAACTTGTCGGCATGTCAGCTGGAACAAAGGTATACACAGGTAATCCTCTTTACACAAAAGAAGATGTGACATCGGCTTCGATGCGCCGCACTTTTGATATCAAAGACGCTTCACCTTTACGTGTGGTGTCAGCGCGCGGTGATGCTCCGGCGCATAACACTTGGCGCGAAAGCGGTGTGCTGCTTCATATTACGAGTTTGCCTTCGCCTTATGGCATCGGTACGATGGGCGATGAAGCTCGGGCTTTTATGGATTTTCTCGCAGCTTCCGGTCAGCGCATCTGGCAAGTATTGCCTTTAGGGATGACGGGCTACGGGGACTCGCCGTATCAATCTTTTTCGACGCGAGCAGGTAATCCGTATTTGATTGATCCTTTGACGCTCGTCCGAGAAGGGCTCTTGGTCAAAGAAGAGCTCGATCGCCTGCCTTTCGGCAATGATCCGGAGCGCGTTGATTACAGCCTCATTTCGAGGAATCGGCCGATCATGTTACGACTTGCGTGGACACGGTTTCAACAGGATTCATTTGCCTCACTAAAACGCGCGTTTTCTGATTTTCGCGAAGCCGAAGAAGCCTCATGGCTTCGAGAGTTTGCCTGTTTCATGTCGATCAAGAGTCACTACGGCGGAGTTTCGTGGCATAAATGGCCGGAACCGTTGAAAAGGCGTGATAAAGACGCGATTGAAGCGTTCATGTCGGAGCATCATGACAATATTCTTTTCTACGAATTTATACAGTTTCTGTTCTTCAGGCAATGGAAAGCGCTTCTTGATGACGCTCATGAACGCGGAATAGAGATTGTGGGCGACCTTCCGATCTATGTGGCGTATGATTCCGTTGAGGTTTGGTCGCAGCCTCACCTTTTTCAGTTGGATGAACAGCTTCTGCCGACATTCGTTGCCGGCTGTCCTCCGGACGCTTTTTCGGATGATGGGCAGCTTTGGGGAAATCCGCTTTACAAATGGGATGTTCTGGCAGAGGATGATTACCGTTTCTGGGTGGATCGTATACGCTTTCAATTGCAACTTGTGGATCGCTTGCGGATCGATCATTTCCGTGGTCTTGAATCGTACTGGTCTGTTCCCTTCGGTGACCGCACGGCACGGCGTGGCAACTGGATTTCGGGGCCGGCAGAAAATCTTTTTGAAGCCATCGATCGCGCCATCGATTTGCGCGCGATTTTTGCTGAAGATCTCGGCTTTATTACGCCGGAGGTGTTGGCGCTCCGCGACCGCTTCGCCCTTCCCGGCATGAAAGTTCTGCAATTCGCGTTTAACACGGAAGCGACGAGCGAGCACATCCCTCACAACCTTGATTACCATACCGTTCTCTACACCGGCACTCACGACAACGATACTATTCGAGGATGGTTTGAAAACTGGAATCCGAAAGAGGTAGCGTTCGCGCGAAAATATCTAGGAATCAACGATGACGAAGGCATTGTTGCCGGCATGATGCGCGGAGCGGCGACCTCCGTGTGTCGTACCGTGATTTACCAGATGCAGGATATTTTGGAGTTGGGTAATGAAAGCCGTATGAATGAGCCCGCAACGATATCAGGGAACTGGCAATGGCGCATGCTCCCCGGGATGCTCACAAAGGAAAGAATTCGCTTTCTCTATGATCTTACAAAAATGAGCTCTCGACTGCCGGAGCAGCAATCCCGTGTTCAGAAACTCGCATCATGCACATGAACTGAATGACGCAAGATGGCATCTCATAAGAAAAGAGGCACACATGCTTAATCAAGAATTAAAGAAGAAGCTGGTCAATTTGGCTTTTGAGGCGCGTGATGACAGCTACGCGCCTTATTCCCGTTTTAAGGTCGGCGCGGCAATTATATCAGCTGACGGTCGGACGTTTACCGGCGCGAATATTGAAAATGCGTCCTATGGAGCTACGATTTGCGCTGAGAGAACGGTAGCCGTCAAGGCGGCCTCTTCAGGAGCACGACAATTCATAGCCATCGCGATCACCGGTTTTTCGGACGATGTGCCGCCTGAAGAGCGCGACTATGCCTTTCCGTGTGGGATATGTCGTCAAGTGCTTCGCGAGTTTCTCCCTGAATCGGGCGACATAGCCGTCTTTGTCGCCCTGTCGCCGGAAGATGTGTTTGAGACTACACTAAATGCTCTTTTGCCGCATTCCTTCGGCCCGGAATATTTGTAGAAATTAATCCCCCGAAATGAATTAAACCGTTCAGCAGTTGCGATCGCGGCAGTGAACAACGTCGCCTTTTTTGACAACGGTGTCGACAAGATTCATCGCAAAGTGATAGGAAAGATGTCGATACCCTGGACAGTCAAGGATAATAATATCGGCGATTTTTCCCTTTTCCAGCGATCCGATGCGATCAGCACGATCAATCGCGGCGGCGGCATTCAGTGTAATCGCCGTGATGGTTTCTTCTATAGTGAGCTTCATGTAAATAGTGGCGAGCGCAATCATGAGCGGGATTGACTGTGAATAACAGCTTCCCGGGTTTAAGTCGGTGCCTAACGCGACCGCCAATCCGTGATCAATCATGAAGCGCGCGCGGGCATAGGGTTCGCGAAGACTGAAAGCCGTCAGCGGGAGCAGACAGGCGATGCATCCGGCATCTCGCAGGGCAAAGAGATCCTCATCTTTTGCTTTGAGCAGGTGATCCGCGCTCACGGCACCGAGTTTCGCTGCCAATCCAGCGCCGCCCATCGACTCTATTTCGTCAGCATGCATCTTCAGCTTGAATCCTTTTTCTTTCGCCGCAAGAAGCAACTTCTCCGATTCCTCAAGCGTGAAAACGCCTTCTTCTGTAAAAATGTCGCAGAAATCAGCGCGTCCCGCTGCCATAGGGAGTCCTTCTTCGATCAGATAATCGATATAATCGGCGCTCCGACCCTTCCATGACGGGGGCACGGCGTGGGCGCCTAGATACGTTTTAACGACATCTACGGGATGATCGCGATCGAGTTTCTCCATGACGCGAAGCATTTTGTCCTCGGTTGCCGTGTCTTCACCGTAACCTGTCTTCCCTTCTACGGTCGTAATACCAAGATCCAGCATACGATCCATCCGCTTGTAACCTTCTTCGTAAAGCTCCTCTTCAGAAGCGGCATGTGTCGCCTTGTTCGTCGCTGCAATGCCGCCACCCATCCGCATAATGTCCATGTACGACGCGCCCTGAAGCCGAAGATTGAACTCCTCCTCACGATAGCCGCCAAAAACAAAATGCGTATGAGGATCGATTAATCCCGGAAGTACTGTTTTCCCTGTTGCATCAATGCAAGTGATCACATCGTCCGATAGGGAGCCAGGCTGAAGATCCGGCTGGCAGTTCAACTGTCTGCTTAACTGACGCTGTTTTAATTGGCGGCGAACGTCGTCGGTCGTTCCCACCGCTGTGATGACACCGTTTTCTGAAAGAAGGGCGCCATTCGGAATTACGCGAAGTTCTGCCATCGCGCTGCCATTTCGCGCGTAGTAGCCTTCCGGTGTAACAAGTTCATTTGCGTTTTCTATTAAAAGGGTGTTCATAGGTGCTACTTTCTCATCGCGCTTGCGATATTGGGTGTTAAAGGAAGAACGCATCAGCCAACTTGGCTTCCTCCTCGCGATTCTGGCAAAAGGTTATCGTGCGAAGCATTCTTCGTTTCTGTTTTACATATTAATCATAATGCTTCCGTCGCGGTTGTTCCAGAAGAAGCCGATTTGCGTCGTCTAGATGACTTGCAGCAATCGCGATGCGTTGATCCATCGACATGGGTTTCCCGTTCTCGGGATCAATCACGTGCATGCCGCCGCGGATCAGTCTCGTTTGCCACGATACGGCATACTGGAAGGTCTTTCGTTCACGCCAGAGATATGGCACGGGAAAAAAGCCTGACGCAAAAACAAGAAACAGCCCCTCCGGTGTGTAAAGATTCGGGATGACTTTTTCCATCGAGTGGACGAGCGCAGTCGCCTCACTGTAGAGCGTCATCGTACGCCCGCGAACTTCCTCATGCCGGCTCATGTTCTCAATGTCGCCGCGACGACGCGCTTCGCGCCACGATTTCAGTGTGTAGAGCGTAATGCGAATACTTTCGTCGATGACAGTAGGGGTCGCCAGATGTGACGCCTCCGAATAACTGACGACATGGATCAGGGGCGGACTTGCCGTATTCAGAGGATCGATGTCGTCCATCAGGCAGGTGACGGCCGCAAGTTGCGCCTTCGCCTCTTCAGGATCGGGTTTGAAATAGTCAAGACCGGCACGAGGCTGGAGCAGCACCTGAAAGCGGTCGTTACAGAGTTCTCCTGTCATCTTCAAAAGCGCGCGTGACTTCGCAAGATCCTGTATTCCCCACGTCGCGCGTGGCGTGTTCAACATGTTTTGAAGGATGAACGTCCGGATGCCCAGCTTTTTTGCGAGCTTACATATGAGATAGACCGATGCGATATACGTGACATCGTCGCAACCTCTGAAAGCAAAATGATGCGACACATTCGCCTCGAAAGCTTTACCCGACGCGGCGATAAAGCGAAGTGTCTCAAAATGTTCGCGAAGATTGGTCAGAAGATCGTACGGCCCGCGCTCATCTAAAAGATTGAACCACCAGAAAGACAGCGCATGCCAAGCGATGTTGAGCGTCTCCTCGTACATGGCGGCAAGTTCGGGAATCCGTTTCGTGCCGGCGTACGTCCGCACCAGCATAGGTCGAGCCGCGTCGTAGATCATTCGGAACTCGTCAGGCGAATTGACGGGCACACCGCCGCCATTCAGGCGACCTTCCCAGTCTTCGCCGAAGTTCGATTGTGTGAGCTGCGAGGTGCCAAGTGATAGGATGTCCGTATAGCCTGTGTCGGCGAGTTGTTTTGCCCAGCGCAAGCAATCACGGACAGAGTCGATGCGCTTTTTATCGGAGGAGAACGGCCCCATATGGGCGCGAATCAAAGGAGGTGTGCCTCCCTTGTCTTCCCAGGGGCGCTCGCGGCGCGACACAAGCCTGAGCTCAACGGTGTCGCGGCGTGTGCCGAACGCCGGATAGCTGACCTCCGGCGAAGGCGGCATGTTGAGGTAGTTTCCGCGTTGAACAATGTCCCGGCCGAAAGCGAGGCGCGTTTGATCGTACTGGCTGTTTTCTAAGATGTCAACGGGGATGCGGTCTTCCGGGACGCCCATCTTTTCGAGCGTTTCGCGCGCTGACTCCCCGCCGGAAAAGCAATGAACCAACCCCCGGAATTCTTTTTCGATTGCTTTGCATGACGCAGGCAATCCGCCGAAAAACAGAAAATCGACCGTTCCGCCTTGGAAAAAGAGGTGATTTCCTTTTTTGAGCATTTCCACCAGAGTGCCGACGAGGCGCACGGCATCTTGGGCGTCGAGACGATAACTCACACCAATGCGTGTAATTCTATTGGATGTTAGCCAGTCTAAAATCGCTTTTTGCGCGGATTCTTCTCGACAGGCCGTGAAGGCGCGCTCGATCGCATGATCGGCCAATACCGTCTCATAGCCGCAGTCGCGGAGAAGTCCGGCGGCAGACTGTATACCCATTGTATGCGCGTCGGCATCGGGTTTGATGAACCCGTATACGGACAATAAGGCACCATTAGTCGTCATGATGACGTCCTTGTTTTTTCGGTGAAAACCCTGTAAAACCGATGTCTTTCAAATTGCGTCCTGTCGCACGAAAATTTTGATTCATAAGCCTAGAGGCGAGATCGATCGTGAGACTTGAGTACGTCATGTCGATGCCGTGGGAGCGCCCCAACGATTCGATCGGCACGAGACCGTACGGAATGTCTTCATAGATATAGCGGTGTTTCATTGTAGAAGGTGCCTCAATCTGGTGGTAAGAGGCTGTGTTCTGCAGTCGTTCATAGAGTGTGTCGCCTTCAGAATGGTAGCTCCGCTTCAGCCATGCCTTCGTTGATTCGACGCGATGGCCCAGGGCTTCTGATACGCGAATGCGCTCTTGGTCAATTTTTTCAATAAATTTGGCAATTCGCGGCGTGATGCCATCATAGTAGTACTTGTAAGTGGAGTTCTGACATTCAGTCCAGCCACTGTTAAATAGAAGCGGCGCGCAATGCAACACGACGCTGACGTTGCCGATGGATGTCTGAATCATGGATTGCGCGGCAACAAGGTGGTTGCTAAGACATGACGGCAAACGGTCAAGAATCATGTCGCTTGTGAAGTCAGGATCCGCGGAAGCGAGGTAAACGCCATCCTTGACGGCATAAATGGTCGCGTCAACCGGCGAGTCTTTCCTGCTGGTGAGAAGCGCCGTCTGAGTTTCGGCGACCACAGGTGCCGCGGAAGGATCCCCGAGGTAATAATGATGGAGAAACTCGATCGCTCCGCATGTACGTCCGGGAGCAAGTATAACGGGTAACTCCTTTTTCAACGCGCGACTGAATCGTTCCGCGAGCCCGCGGTGGGCATTCGCCGGCGTCGTGATGATGGCAAGATCAGCGTCCGCAAGCGCCTCTTCAAGGTTCGTCGTCACAAGCGCAAGCGTTGCGTCACCTTGTACAATGCCGTGACAGTGTATGGTTTTTGTCTTGATAAGCTGTTCGATCGTCTTTCGCGAGCGATTCCACAAAGCGATAGTATGCCCGGAAAGGCTGAGGTAAGCAGCCATCGCAAGTCCTGAATTGCCCGCACCTATAATCGTAATGTTCACATTACCTCCCTTTTCGAAAACCGCGACGCGAATAATAGCCGCGGCGTATTACGTGGTATTCCGTGTAGTTTACCGGAGCCTAGGCATTGACCCAAAGCGGCCATCTCCGGTATGGTTTATGCTGTTTTAATCATCTGGTTTGCGATGTTCTATGACTATTCGTTCCCCTGTGGAAGCCGAAATAACACTCGGCAGAGTCCACAAGTATCGCCATCGGCAGGAAGCCGACAATTTTACTTTAACCATCGTGCAATCAACGCTCGATGATCATATCTTTACTGAAAAACCATGGATACTATGAAGCTGCTCGGTCAAGAACTGCTCAATCGAACCAAGGAGTATCGCCTAGCACCGTCATTGGCACACATCCAATGGTTTTTACTTTAGTCATCCAGCAGCCAGTGCTCGATAACCTTTGTTTCATCGAAACCGTGGAGACCGAGATAATACTCAACTGAATCGATGAGTGCCTCCATCGGCGTCAACCCGACGATTTCGCTTCCTAGAACAGGTACGCCGTAGCGTTTTGCTTCCATACGCACCGTTTCCATTACACGGTAGATCGGATTCTTTCTGTAATCGGTGATATTCATCGTCACTTGGACGATACCTTTCTCCTTCAATGAGACACCGCCAGCTTTAATGTACTGAAAGCCTCCGGAAGACTGGCGGATGGCGCGCGCGATGGTGTTTGCGATGGCGACGTTGTCCGTTCCGAGATCGATGTTGTATGCAATTAGCGGAAAGCGAGCGCCGACAGCGGTGACGCCGGCTGTAGGATGGATTCTCCGCTCTCCATAGTCAGGAGCCCACTCCGGCAGGAGCAATTTTTCCGGCATGCCTTCGAATTGACCTCTCCGAATATTCGCAAGGTTACGACGTTCAGGTGCGGTCGCGGCATCTTCATAGAGAAATACAGGGATCCCATAGCGCTCGTTGATCGCTTTGCCCGTATACTTCGACAGGGCAACGGCATCCTCCGTCGTCATATTGCGGATAGGAATGAACGGAATGACGTCAGTCGCACCCATGCGCGAGTGCTCGCCGACATGGCGTGTCAAGTCGATGACTTCTGAAGCGGCGCCAACGGCATCGATCATCGCATCCGCGACCGCTTGCGGCTCACCAAACACGGTAACGACCACGCGATTGTAGTCTCCGTCGGGCTCCGTGTTGACGAGGCGGACTCCCAGCCTGTTTCGGAACGGGGCGACGATGTGTTCGATTTTTTCCAGGTCGCGTCCCTCGCTGAAATTCGGAACACATTCTACGATTTGTCTTGGATGAGTCATCTCTTTCTCCTGTCATCATAGCACCTTTCAAGGTACTTGCCTTTATAAAATGTTTATACATTCACAAGTTATCCGATTTCATGCAAGTTCATTTAGATTACTGCACATCGCAATTCGTGAAATATACTTGTTTCAACTTCGGACGCTGGCAGTATAAACATTCTCATAGTTGTTTCGGCGGTTATGTCGACATCCTGAAGCTTCGCTCAAGCTTCCCTGAGTGTTCTCTCAATCAAGTCATCGCTAGCGATATAGGGCAACGTTAGAATGTCTTTCCCATCCATGATTTGATTGTAGGCCATGGCCGTTTCAATGGCGTTCTCATTACGCGCCCAAGAGCGGCGAGCGACGCCGGCCATGACGTCCCAAAGCACCGCATTCTTGAGGATATTGTCGACGCGTTCCGAACCGTCAAGAACACAGCCGAATCCGCCATTGACGGCTTTGCCGATACCGGTTCCCCCGCCATTATGCAGCGCGCAAAGGCTCATACCACGCGCGGCGTTGCCGGCAAAAACAGAGACGGCCATATCGGCGGTGACGTTACTGCCGTCGCGAATGTTGGAAGTTTCACGGAAAGGAGCGTCGGTTCCGCCCGTGTCATGATGGTCACGCCCGATCATGATGGGTCCGATTTTACCCTCACGAATCAGTTCGTTGAATTTCAAAGCAATCGCAAGACGTCCGAACGCATCGCTATAGAGAATACGAGCCTTCGTACCCACAACAAGTTTGTTCTTCTCAGCATCGCGAATCCAGTTGTAATTATCGCGATCCTGATAGCGACGTTCCGGATCGATGCAGGACATCGCCGCCTGATCGGTTATGCGAAGATCTTCATCTTCCCCTGAAAGGCAAACCCAGCGGAAAGGGCCGTAGCCATAGTCAAAGAGCAGCGGCCCCATGATGTCTTCGACGTAGGACGGCCAGATAAAGCCGTCACGATCATTTTCGCCGTTGCGAGAGATCTCCTTGATGCCCGAATCAAAGATGGCTTTCATGAACGAGTTGCCGTAATCGAAGAAATAGGTTCCGCGATGAGTGAGTGTTTTGACGGCTTCAAAATGTCGGGCGAGGGAGCGATCCACCCATGTCCGGAAAGTGCCCGGGTCTTCATCGAGCATCTTCGTACGCATATCGAACGTCAGTCCTTGCGGACAATAGCCTCCCGTATAAGCCTCATGGCAAGAGGTCTGATCGGAGAGAAGATCAATCTTAATATTATGATCGATCGCGTACTCGAGAAGATCGACAATATTGCCGTGAAAAGCTACAGCGAGCGGTTCTTTCTTGTTGAGGGCTTCTTGTGCGAGGTAGAATGCCTCTTCACAGGATTTGGCGACGACGTTGACCCAGCCTTGGTCATGGCGTGTCTTGATACGCGACGCATCTACTTCGGCAATGACGCCTACACCTCCGGCGATGACCACGGCTTTCCCCTGTGCCCCCGACATGCCGCCAAGTCCAGAACTTACGAAGAGACGCCCCGCGAGGTTGCCGTCATTCGGAATGCCGAGCTTCAACCGTCCTGCGTTGAGCAGTGTGTTATATGTGCCGTGTACAATCCCCTGAGGACCAATATACATCCAGCCGCCGGCTGTCATCTGACCGTAACTGGAACATCCCATGCACCACGCGCGATTAAAATCGTCTAAATTGTCATATTCGCCGATCAGCAAGCCGTTTGTCAGGATGACGCGCGGCGCGCTTTCGGGGCTGTGAAATAGACCCACCGGATGTCCGGAAAAAAGAACAAGTGTCTGAGTAGATGTCAGGCGTTCGAGGTACATCTTGATGAGGCGATACTGCATCCAGTTCTGACAAACGGAGCCGGTCTCGCCGTAGGTGACGAGCTCATACGGATAGAGTGCGACGTCCTCATCGAGGTTGTTGTCGATCATGACCTGCATCGCTTTTCCTTCGATACAACGCCCCTCGTATTCGTCGATCGGCTTTCCGTAGATACGTCCTTTCGGGCGAAAACGATAGCCGTATATTTTGCCGTGTTCGTCCAGTTCCGCGAGAAACTCCGGCGCCATCTTCTCATGGTGTTCTTCCGGAATGTAACGCAGCGCATTCTTAAGAGCAAGGGCGCGCTCTTGTTCTGAAAGGCTGCCCTCACGCCGCGGCGCGCGTCGAATGTTCGGATGAAAAACGGGATCTTCCGGAAGAGGACCGTTAAGCGCAATCTTCATACAGGCCTCAATAGCTCGATTATCCACTAAAACCTCCAATAGGGAATGCCCTGCCGCTAAGTTCTGCGGTTGAAGGCGGATGAAAATAGATCCATTTCATTTTACCGAAGTACGATGGGACACGCCAACCTTTTCTCGAAGTACTGTCGTGATCGCCAATTTTTCTAAACTACTATCGCTCTCGCCAACTTCCTTAATCAAAGAACGATGTGATCGCCATCTTCACAGATCTTTCGCATTGCGCCATCTCGAATTTCATGCGTCTCACCGTAGAAAATCAATGTGTCGTCACGCTTTTCAGCGTAACTTCCATCCGGCATCGCGTGAAGCGTCATCATTTTGCTGTCTTCATACAAAATGTCCTCAAGGAGTCGCAGACCATCTAATATTTCATGACGAATCAACTCCAGATGGGGAATGATGTGCACTGATGTCAGTCCCAGTCCGGAGAGAACGCGCTTGAACGACGGATCAGTGGCCTCACCTTCCAGCTCAGGCATGGCGTAGACGGGGTCAGCGCTGTTCATAGAACCGGCGCTTGAACCGATGATCACCGCCGTATTATCAGAAATCAATGTTTTAAGGTTCATCTCATGAAAAAAGCGATTTTGCGTCGGCACATGGCCGCCGCTTAAAAAGATAAGATCCGCAGACGATACGAGATTCTGCGCCTGATCAATCGTTTGTCGATCAAGCATTACAAAGCGCTCCATAGGAAAGCCGCTTCGCAGGGTCGCGTTGCGGGTCGCTTCGCTGTATGTTGCATTCGTCTCCTCATCGTCAGGGTTAGATGTTATGTAGACGACGCGAAGCGGTCGATTCGGCAAGACGGCACGTAAACGATCAACGAAACCATTTGCCGGATTCAGTTGCGACCTGTCTTCTGTAAATGCGCTGCTGGTAAGAAATAGAGGCATCTTGTTTTCCTCCGTCAATAGCATGCCTATTTGGTGATTACGGCGCTGCCACATGTTTATTATTCGCCACTATTCTAACAAAGGCGCTTGTTTTTTTCTTTTATGAAAACAAGTCAGGGCTGAACGAGTCCGTTTCGTTCGACACGTCTTCCTTACCGCAATCGGGCTTGCATCACCGACCTTCCATAATTCTTTATCGTCTAAGATCTGTTCCTCCGTCATTTCGCCTTCATATGTAAATCGGCGAGCTTTAGTGTTGAGATGTTAAAAGGTTGTGGGCTAAAATGAATTCGGCATATCGTTTATCTATACAATATTCGATGTACAGTGAATTGGTAACGACGCTTGTTTTTTACTGTTAGTGACAAAGCTTTTTTTCTGAATGGAGATATGATATGAATCTAATCTTAGAAGCGCTGGAAAACGCCCTGTCAGAAGGTAAAGACACCATTTTAGCCACGGTGACGGCAAGTTCAGGCGCGACACCTCGAGGCGCGGGCGCGCGTATGCTCGTCGGTGAGGAAGGCCGCATTACAGGAACGGTCGGCGGCGGCGCCGTGGAGTTTCAATCGGTTCAAATTTCACAGGAGGCGCTGCGAAAAAAGCAGTCCAATATCCATCACTTTTATCTTTCACAAAACCAGATCGAAGATATCGGGATGATCTGCGGGGGTAATGCTACAGTGCATTATCTTTTTCTTTCGGGTGACGATCAGGCGCTTTTGGGACGCATTAAACTAGCTCGGGAAGCTGTACGCACTAGGCGCCCAAGCTGGCTCGTAACCGATATCAGTGAAGAAAACCAACTCGGTCTGGCGCTTGTGCTTGGACCGGAAGGCGCCAATCCCAAGGATGTCGATTTTTCTCAGGACGGTTGGTCTTTCCAAGGTTATCCGGAGGATCATCCTTGTACGAATGCGCTTCTTGCGCACCCTGAAGCAATTTGTCAACGCGGCGGAACCGTCGTGGCGGAAGGTCACGAATTCTACGTTGAAGAGCTCGTTGTTCCTGGTGTTGTGTATCTGTTTGGCGGCGGCCATGTCGCGCAGGCGCTGGTTCCGGTACTGGCTTCGGTTCATTTCGCCGTCGTTGTTCTCGAGGATCGGGAAGAGTTTTACGATCCCGCACTGTTTCCCGGTGCCTACGATGTACGGTATTGTGATCTTGATCGAATCGATCGCACTGTCTCAATCGGACCGGATGACTATGTTTGCATCATGACACGTGGCCATAAAAACGATCTTGAAGTGGAAGATCAGGTGTTGTCCACCCCCGCGCGTTACATCGGCGTCATCGGGAGCAAGCACAAAATCAGGACGATTAACCGTATTTTGCTGGAGCGCGGACATGACCAAAGAGCTCTTGATCGAATTACATCACCTATCGGTCTTAACATCGGTGGCGAAACTCCTGAAGAAATAGCTATCAGTATTGCCGCGGAGATGGTTGCCGTGCGCTCCGGGAAAATTGAACTGTTTAAACCAAAGCCATGCTAATCAAAGCGCCTCGTTTTTCTCGAGTCGTTAAAGCGTTCAAGAAGCCTTATAATACTCGAGGTTAATAGAAGAAGACTGAGGGGAAAAGAGGGCGTTTTTCCTTTTTAAAAACCATGATACGAGGGGGATTATGATCAAAATTGCTTTGTCCTGCGGACTCTATGTCACAAAAGATGCGCATTGGGAAGGAAGCCAACACCAGTATGTTAATGACGCTTATGTGAGCGCGGTTCTTAACGCGGGCGCAGCGCCCGTCTTGGTTCCTGCAACTGATTGCCGCGAAGCTGTTTCAGCCGTGATAGAAGATTGTGATGGGCTAATCCTGACAGGCGGGTGCGATGTATCTCCGCTTGAGTATGGACAGGAGCCGGCGCCGAAACTTGGCACAGTAATACCGCGTAGGGATCGACTTGATCGTATGACTTGCGATTCCGCTTATGAAAAGAAAATACCGATTTTCGGCATTTGCCGAGGCATGCAGTTTCTCAATGTGTATCTTGGGGGAACGCTATACCAAGACGTTCACTATTATCCTCACGAAACGATACAACACTCGCAAAGAAGTCCGCGAGGCGAGACCTCACATCCGGTGGTCGTAAGTGAAGATTCGTGGCTTTACCGTGTGATTGGCGAGCGTACTCTCGTCAATTCCTGGCATCATCAGTTAATTAATCGGCTCGCTCCGACCTTGAAAGCAACAGCGCACAGCAGCGACGGTGTCATTGAAGCTTTTGAATCGATTCCTGACCCCTCTTCATCTTTTCTTATCGGCGTGCAATGGCATCCCGAAGAGCTCCATTCAACACATGCTGAAATGGCGAACCTTTTTTCCTCTTTTATTGATTTATGTCGAGACGCAAAACCTCTGTAGGGCAACACTCTGCTGAAAAGTGCTCCTTGCTGATATGAAAAGACTTATTTGCCATGTCAGAAACATGGCAAATATGCTCGTGTCGAAATGCTTTCTTGGTACGCTTAATCCTAAAAAGAGAAAACACGCTATCTAGATCTTAAAAGGCGTGTTGTAATTTGATTTTCTCACGCTCCGGTATTGGACTTCTTCTTATCTTTTTTCGGTTCAGTCCATTCAAGAGCTTCGTTGCAATAGACGCATCGTTTAAGAGAGGGGACAGGGATGTAGCTTACGAGCTTATGACAGCGCGGGCAAAGATAGGCATCCGATTCCGACTCCTGAACGGAGTTTTTGCGGAGTGCGCCGTACTTAATTCTTCGTCTCATGATTGTTGTTTTAATTAAATTCATATGCTCAAACCCTTGTTACTATTGTATCACATGATTTGAGCACGTTAATTTCCGTAACCTCTATCAGAACGTAAACGCGAACTAATCCAATCGGATTACGCCGCAACCGGTATCGCTAAAAATACGTTTGTACTTGTAAGAATATCTGTTATAATGATCCGGCTACATATTCCCGCGGAGAAGTACCCAAGAGGCCGAAGGGGACGGTTTGCTAAACCGTTAGTGGGGGCAACTCCAGCGAGGGTTCGAATCCCTCCTTCTCCGCCACAATTTGTCCTAAAACGCCGTCATACCAGGCGTTTTGGGACTTTTTTGTTCCCGAAAAAACGCAAAAATTAAACTGTCCCCTATAGAATGGACACATGCTGTTAACACAACATGCGTTGTGTTGCGACCGATAGAAAGCCAGAGTTTCGTGTAGATGGTTGGTCGCACTCAGTGAGCAAACGCAGATAATCAAGACACTTGATAACCGAACACGACAAAAAATGACCGAATACGACGAAGATATTGAATCAACGATGCCATGCAGATACCATAAAAATACATGTATTAATAAATAGAGACGTGTGATTACTATGAAGATGTATGATCACCGTCAGTACAAAGACAC
>JAAZJH010000055.1 GCA_012800435.1 Clostridiaceae bacterium
CGGTAGCTCCGAAACGGATGGCTGTAGCCAAAACGTCAATCCTCTTGTCGACCCCCTTGAAGCCGATGATTTGACCGCCTAGGACTTTGCCTTCGAGGTCAAATATCATCTTGATCGTCATTTGCAGAGCTCCCGGGTAGTATCCGGCATGGGAGCCGGCATGGGTTAGGGTTACCAGGTAGTCCCTCCCGTAGATCTTACCTGCAGCTTGGAGAGCCTTTTCGTTTAGACCCGTTGATCCTGCCTCTAAATCAAAGACTTTGGCGATGCTGGTTCCCATCGTACCTGTGTAGGCTTCCGGTCTAGTGCCGAGGATGTTACCTGCGACCATTCTTCCCTGTTTATTGGCAGGTCCTGCCAATGGAACCATAGTTGGCCGGCCTGTATTAAAGTCAGTGACCTCGATGACGTCACCTACCGCATAGATGTCAGGGTCTGAGGTCTGCATCATGTCATTTACGACGATTCCGCCCCTCTTGTTTAATTCGAGCCCTGCATCCTTGGCAAGTTGTGAGTTAGGTCTTACACCAATGGACAGGATGGTCATGTCTGTTTGGAGTCTTGTACCATCTTGGAGTATTACGTATTTTCCATCTTCTTCAACAGCTGTCAGCCCCTTTGAAATGTAGAGATCGACTCCGTTTTCTTTCATGTGGTTTTCTAAGAGGATGGCCATGTCCTTATCGAATGGAGCCATGATTTGGTCCGCCATTTCGACTAAAGAAACCTCAAGACCGCGATGGACCAAGTTCTCTGCCATCTCTACCCCTATAAAGCCACCGCCAACAACAACAGCCTTTTGAGGATTCTTGTCCTTAATGTAGTTGTAGACCTTGTCTGTATCAGGAATATTCCAAAGGGTAAATACATTGTCAGACCTTATTCCTTCGAGTGGAGGAACGATGGGAGATGATCCGGTTGAGATGAGGAGTTTGTCGTAGGATTCCCAGTAGACTTCGCCGGTTGCGAGATTTTTAACTACAATCTCCTTCTTATCCCTATCGATAGAAATGACTTCATTTTGTGTCCTTACATCGATATTGTATTTGGCTTCTACGTCTTCCTTTGTCGTTACAAATAGAGATTTCCTATTGGCAATTACGCCACCTATGTAGTACGGAAGACCGCAGTTAGCAAAAGATATATATTCTCCTCTTTCAAAGAGTATGATCTCCGCTTTTTCATCAAGACGACGAAGTCTTGATGCAGCGGTTGCACCGCCGGCGACTCCGCCTATTACCAGTATTTTCTTACTCATTATTCCTCCTCGAATATTGTCTTCACTATTTTTCTTACTTTTTCACTGGCCAAACTATACTTGACATGGTTGCCCTCTTTTTCGAAGGTCACTATGCCCAAATCTTTCAGCTTGCCCAGATGCTGCGAAATATTTGATTGGCTGGCTGCCATACATGAGACGAAATAGCTTACCGTCAGACGATCTTCCCGGCTCAACTTTTTAACCAGACAAAGCCTAACAGGATGGGCTATGGCCTTCAGTAGACCGGCATTTTCAATAATTTGTCTTTGTTCTTCGGTATACATTTTCACTCCTTTCACTTCTAGAATATTAGCTTATTATAATATTCTAATATTGCTGAGTCAATAACTTTGTTTGGTTTCTATGTAGCGAACTTTGATGTACTTGATCAAGTCACCTATCTTCATTTTCAAGTAACTCGTGTTCGCCTTTTTGTTCTTAATTACACCACCCAAGACATAGATACCAATACAACACATCTCTCTTATATGTCATATCTCTTATATGTCATAGTATGATGATAATAGTTAGTGGGAAGAGGAGCATCAAATGACGAATAAACTCATGATTGATATGGCAATAAAAGAAGGCTTTGCAGATGCGGCGGTGGTTAACACTACCGATATCGTATTTGATGCCTCATTTCTAGCATATTGTGAGGAAAATCTTTGTGGTCAGTTCGGCGCCAACCATTCGTGTCCGCCCTCCTGTGGCACGCCGGAAGACATGAAACAAAAAATCTTGAATTACAACCGTGCATTGGTACTGCAAACGGTTTGGGAAATATCTGATTATCAGGATAATTCTTTAATCAGCGCCGCGAAGAGGAACCATAGGGATTACACATTCGGCCTGATCGAAAAGCTGGAGCAGCATGGCTATCAAGGATTTATGGTCGGCGCTTCTTTTTGCTCTTTATGTGCTCCATGCGCCATAACGGAGGGAAAGCCTTGTACCTTTCCTCAACGGCAGTATTCTTGTATGTCCGCATACTGTATTTATGTGAAAGATTTGGCCGATAAATGCGGTATGACTTATACTTACAAAAATGGAGTTTTGCCGTTGTTCAGCATGTATGTATTTGACTGAAAAATAGAATAAGCGGTATGACTTATACTTACGAAGACGGTCATTTATCGTTGTTCAGGATGTACGTTTGATTGACATAACAGATAAAACGTGCGAAATCTGTGAAATCACGGAGGTGAAGATGATCTCGATTCTACCGAAAGGGGCTGCATCCAGCCACATTATACTGGTCGCCATTCTAATTGTTGTTTTAGTTGTTGGGCTTTCTGCTCTTCAGGTTTCATGTAGTAAGAAGCCTCCTCAAGGCAGCGAGCCGACAAACGTTCCGACACAAACGAAAAACCCGACGTCGTCTGCCAAAGAGACTAGAGAACACATAATTGGCGGACGCAAAAGCTGGGTAAACCCGAATGCTTCGAAAGACATCACATCAACAGATCTTCTCAATTTTTTCATGTCCATGACAAACGATTCAGGCGATATACAAGGTTCGATCGATCTTGAGCTCTGTGAATTTGATGAGAATAACAAATCTCTTATTGAAAAGGCAGGCAACAACGTAAAGCGATTCAAGAAATCCGGCTATATGCTGACGATCTATGTTATCGACGATCGTTACAGCGACTATGGGGAGGAAATGATTGCTACCGTTCCCGTTGATAAGGATTTTTCGATTCGCTTCGCCGAGGCGATAAGAAAATCTGGAGTGCTTGAGCTGAACGGCATCTACGATTGGACTAATGGGCTTCCTCCCAAAGCCGGTGAGTTCATCATAGGTGCTAATTATGTCTCCGGTGAATTCATTAGTATTGCAATGAATCCCTCTATCCCCTTAAAGGGAATCTCTCTATATCGATCAATAAGACCGCTTCTTCTTGAGGCCATGCTGGATGCAGAAAAAAACTACGTGCCACTTCTAAATCTCGATAGTGCCTTTATGACTCCTGCGGAACTTATCAATACCATCAATATAAGACAAAACCACATGACGATCACTGAAACTTACATCTTTACACTGATGAGATTTTCCGATACCTATTATTTAACCGGCCATTTTACGGACAAAGAGGGACAACGGTACGCATGCGACGGCGCAGAAATTGAGAGCGCTGACAGAGATCGACTTCTTAACGCATTCGTACAAAGCCGCTACTACTATGCGCGATCAGACGATTCAGACAACGGATCGTCTGATGGCGCCTTAGATGAAACTATAGGATCGTTTACGGTATCTTTCAAAGGTGTTAGAAGATCCTATCGCCCAATCTACGGGAACATGGATGCATCGAATGAGAGTGTGTACAAAGTCTTCCGTGAACTTACCAGAAAATACAGCGAGTGATTTGACAAAGCGAGTGATTTGACAAATCGAATACATTTTTGTTAAAAATAATAAGAAGCTATTCGTTCGACGATGTATCCGCGCGACGAGGGCAAGTAATTTATCTTGCCGGTTTTGACCGCATCCGTTTAACGGCATACACAGACGACGGGATAGCGCGGGATTAACTCAGTGGTAGAGTGTCACCTTGCCAAGGTGAAAGTCGCGAGTTCGAATCTCGTATCCCGCTCCAAGAAAGATGACCGGCCCGTTGACTGACCGGTCATCTTTTTCATTGGCACTGTGGCGGGCGGTAAGGCGGAGGTCCGTGACACCTAATCGACATCGTTTATCTGTCTGCCGTACCGCCGTGCCGAGAGGGAAGGCGAAAGCCGTCATGTCTGCTGATCAACAGCGCATATACGGCTCCTTACCACCGTGCCTCATGGTAAGGAAGAGGTCTGTGAAACCTCCTATTTATTCAAATCCTATTCCGTCAAAGAACGTGTGCCCGTTACTTCGCCATGACTATACAATGTAAATGGGCTGCTCTTTGGGAAATAAGGATTATCTTACTCTGGAAGCTCTAAGGTCTCCCTGCCAGAGTATTCGTGATTTCTTCTTCAGGGATATCGTAGTTATACCAATAATTGAAGAAGTCCTTTACAACATCTCTCATGTCGATGTCGGAGAAAATCTCCGGATATAAATTTGTGCTCAACCACAATGGAAGCATGGCGCCTTCGCCGCTTCTTACACTCCAAAGGTAGATGCCGAAAGGACAAACCTTTACGTTGTCATTGGCCACTGCAACGACCGTAGCAAGAGCGGGATTATTATCAATGGCTTCTTTGCCGGCTTGACTGCTTACCATGATAAATTCGGGATTCCAACTCACTATTTGTTCTTCATCGACGGTTAGACCAGCCTCTCCGGCAGCGGTGTAATCAGCCGCGACATTGACGCCTCCTGCCGCTTCAATATACTCGTGCGCAATATCATTTTTATTGATCGTTCTAAACGAATCCGCCGAATAAAACAACGAAATCATTTTTACACGGTCGGCTTCTGCTATGTCTTTAGTGCGCTCTTTGCACTTTTCGATGTTGCCCTGATAGTAATCGACAAATTCTTTTGCTCGTGCCGCTTCCTTTTCACCAAGAATATTTCCGATGATCATAAAGGCGCTGGACATACCGGCTACATCACGGATGTTGTTAATGGGAACGTGGACAATGCCGGCAGCTTTTAATTGAGATAGCTGCTCATCTGAATATCTGCTCCCCGGCCCATAGCATACTTGTGCGCCGGAAGCGATCAGATCTTCTATGGAGGTGGCATCGTAGCTGTTGGGATTGCTCTCCAGATAGTCCGGAAAAACTTGCTTGAAATAGTCACTGATGGCACCTGTCGCTGCCGCAACGATTTTCCCGTTCCCTTCTGTAAGCATGGCTGTCATCTGTGCAAATGCGCCGATTGTAGGTGCCGCTCTTGTCACTTCCTTGGGAACCTCAAATTGCGCGCCGTCTTCGCCGGTGATAATGCGCGTTTTTTCTTCCGCTTCTGTCTCTTCTGGTGAAGATTCAGACGGTTTAGTTTCGGGGGAAGACGTGTCAACAACCTCCGGGGTTTTGGTTTCCGGCACCTTGACCTCTTCTTTCGGCTTACATGCGGTAAGCGCAAAAAGCATGATCAATACCACCAAAAGACTTATTATTTTTTTCATGACTTTCTCCTTTCGAAATTATCTATTGCATGCAACATACATTTGCCGTTGTTACAACGTTTCTTCTTTCATCAATGGATAACAGACGGGAAAGGCGTGGTCTTTGTAGTAGGCATCTATAATGGCGACGTCAACACCATACGCTTTTTCCAGATTATTTTTCGTCATGACCTCTTTTGCTGTTCCAAAGATGTATTCATGGTTTCGGAGCATGAGTGCTACATTTCCTTGGGATTGGAAAACGTGGTTTGGATGATGGGTCGTCATGATGATCCCCAATCCTTCTTGCGCCAGTTTTCTAACTGTATTTAGAACACGAATCTGATTCCCGAAATCTAAATTGCTCGTCGGTTCATCTAAAATCATGTATTCCGTTTCTTGGGCCAGAGCACGTGCGATGAGCACCATTTGCCTCTCGCCCCCGGACAACTGCGTATAAATGCGGTCAGCAAGCGCTTCTGCGCCGAGTCGCTCCAAACTGTGTAATGCGATATCCAGATCATGTTTGCCCGGTCGCCCCCAAATGCCCATATGTGCCGTTCTTCCCATAGCGACAACATCAAAAACCTTAAAAGAAAAAGGAGGAGTATGCGCCTGCGGTACATAGGCAATCAGCTTTGCGTACTCAGAATAAGAAAAACTTTTTACGGAGCGATTATTGATGTGGATTGAACCCGACATTAGTGGAAGATGCCGGAGAATGCTCTTGAATAAAGTGGTTTTGCCGACCCCGTTCGGACCTAAAAGACACAACAAAGTGCCCGCTTCCACTTCAGCGGAAAGATCTTTTACGACGACTTTATCCTTATAGCCGCAGGTTACATTTTCCAATACGATACTCATGTCAACTCTTTCCTGCCTTTAAAAAGCATATAGATGAACAGAGGGGCTCCGATGATTGAAGTCACGACGCCGATCGGCAATTCACCGGGAATGATCGATCGGCAGAAGTTGTCAACGACGACCATAAAAATACTTCCGCTGAGCATGGATGCAGGAAGCAAAATTCGGTAATTCGGACCGACCATAAGCCTCGTGATGTGAGGAATGATCAGGCCAACCCATTCAATCGTTCCGCAAAGGCATACAGAGGTTCCGGTGAGCAACGTTGAGGAGATGATGATCAAATAACGCATTCTCTTTACATTGACACCCATCGACTGCGCTTCATCTTCGCTGAACGTGAGAACATTCATCCGCCTGCGCATGGCCATCAGCGGGACGACGCCTAAGAGAAGAGCAATGCCCATCACGACAATATTTCGCGCATTGCCGCTTTTTGCAAAACTTCCCATCAGCCAGAACGTGATTTCCGGGAGTTTTTTGTCCGCATCGGCGACGTATTTAGCAAGCGACGTCAGGGCGCGGAATATGGAGGAAATGACAACACCGGATAAAACCATGACAATTAAGGCGCCTCCCCCGTGTCGGATAAGACGCGATAGCAGCATGACGAGAAGGACGGCTCCGATGCCAAAAAAGAAAGCCATAAGGTTGACTCCGAGCGTATTCAAGTTGAGAAGGATCGCTAGTGCCGCTCCGGCGCCGGCGGCACTGGAAACGCCCAGTATTCCGGGAGATACCATAGGATTTCGAAATAATCCTTGAAACGATGCACCGGATACGGAAAGCGCCGCGCCGACCATGATGTTGAGCAAAAGACGAGGCAGGCGAACGAGAAAAAGCACAAGTCCCGCCTCTTTATCTTCCGGAAGAGGTGCTTTACCCGTAATTTTCTGACCTATAATCCGAAAAAGCTGTTCAACCGGAATACTGTAACGGCCAAATCCAAGCGAAATCATTAAAGCGCCAATGAGCACAAGAACGAGAATAACAAGGAGGATGCGTTCTTTACGCAATGCATTCTTCTCTCTTGCGAGGATAATTTGACTTTCTTGACTGTTTTGTTCCAACGAAGTCCTCCTAGTTATCCGTGAATATGAGCGGTTCCCACCACAGAACGTAGGATTTTGTTTCAATGCGAAAAGTAACGGTGCCGTCAACTTCTTCTGTGAGATAAGGAGCGAGATTATTTTGGAAAACAGGAAGATACTCATCTTCGAAAGGACGAATAAGACGCAGCCATGCGTAGGCTTCTGTGTATCCGGAGAAGTTTTTTGTGAATCCGTCTTTTACAATGCGTATGTTGGGATCTGCCCCCATATCGTATACGCGATTCCATACAACGTTGTAGCCTATCCGTCGATCTTGTGGCGGCATAGATCTACTTTGAATTTGTTCCGGCTGGGTTCCTTGAAACAGTATGTTAAGAATGGGCGGGATACTTGGAGCATTGGCCCAACAGACCAAAACAGCGTATTTTTTGGCAAATGAATTTAACTTTTTCAGGTCTTGCATCCCTACACTTCGAGAAGCGATAACAATACCATGTTGTTCTATATTCTCTCCGACAACGGCTTCTTTCCAATCCATAAGAACAGGATGAACATTGGCAAGATTACGTTTCTTCGCATTTTGTGCGCAAAAAGAGAGCATGCTTTCGGAAGAGTCAAGGGCAGTTACGCTTTTGGCGCGTTCTGCGATCGCACAAGATATGCGACCCGGCCCGCATCCGATATCCAACACAGTGTCTTTATCCGTAACCGGAATACAATCGGTCTGATTATACGTATAGGATCTTTCCATCTCGGCCATCATGTTGTACATGACAGCCGTATCACTCCAGTTGACAGATCTTCTGAGTTGATCGGGAAATTTGGGACGCAGAATATCTTGAAGAACTGCCCAGTTGATGATAGGTTCCACCTTTAACCTCCTAGACCATCTATGAACTTTTCATTGCTATAGAAGTTCAATGCGCTCAATTATTCTGTAAAAACACAACGGTTCTCTGCATAAAAAAATGCAACATTTCTCCCACGCAAAACCGAATTGTTTTTAAATAACTATCGCTAAGGTATTATATTCATTTTTTTGACATCGTGTCAAGCCATGAGGATGCCGTTGCCTTACTTGACCTGTTTCTTACAGGATATTGACAGAATTCTGGTGACGTTTCGCTCGTATTTTCGCTCGCATATAAAGTAAAATACAGATGTAACTTGTTGAAGATGGGAAAATCCTGCGGAAGGATTTTTTCATGCGCTTTTTTTGTGGAAGATTAGAACATGAAATGTGTTGTCATTAATGGCACCGAGCAACGAGGATGTACGTATAACTTAAAAGAGATCTTTTTAGACGAGCTAAAGCCGGATCATCTGACAGAATTCTATTTTCCAAAAGATGCCCCCGGTTACTGCGCGGGATGTAAACTCTGCTTTATCCAGAGTGAAACATCTTGTCCCCACTATAAAAAGGTCAATCCGATTTGGCAGGCCTTGTTGGAAGCCGATTTGATTGTTTTTGCATATCCTGTTTACGTTCTTCGAGCGCCCGGTCATGTAAAGAGTTTTTTAGATCATTTGGGCGTTCATTGGTTTCCGCACAGACCGGATCCGAGAATGTTTAATAAATCGGCAGCAATCATAACGCAGAGCATCGGCGCACCAAACGGAGCCGCGCAAAAAGATGTGAAAACAAGTCTAAACTGGTTAGGCGTACCGAAGGTTAAACGCATTGCGTTCAGTATGATGGAAGACGTTTTTTGGGAGAATATTTCAGAGAAACGCAAAAAGGGATTTGAAATAAAAATGCGTGCATTCACAAAGCAGTTTCATACTGTGGAACCGGCAAACAGAAGCTTGAAAACGCGACTCATTTTTCAAATCTGCAAAATGCTGCAAACGTTTATTGTGAAGAAAACGCCCATGGATAAGCCTCTTAGTGTTGATGCACAATACTGGATTGATCAGGGATGGATTACCCGAAAGTAAGTCGTGATGTTGATACAAGCACTGGGCAATCGATAAATGACGGTAAAGGCAAACAGGCAAGATGCCGCATATACCGGTTACGCCGTTTATACCGCTTATGCCGGTTACGCCGGTCACTATGGATATCCAATATGGTAGATACGTAATAAGAATCGCAGAGCTACGTTTTTAAAACGGTATTCATAAAAGACTTATTTATCGATCGCGTAAATCGAGAGGAGACTTAGAATGCAAGATTTCGGAATGTCCATGTTGTGGTTTTGGGTATGCTACATCGTCGTGACGGGTGTCGGCATCCTTCATACCGTATTCAACATCTTCGTCTTGAAGATGAAACCGATGGATGAGCACAGTATGGGCGAGGGCTACGAAAAGACAAAACCGTGGCATCCGCTGTACAACATCATTCTCTTTTCTGTTTTCGGTTGGCTGTATATGAGAGGCCTTGCCGATCCGACATTGAAGGAAGCGCTGATCACGGGAGCGATCTGGGCGGGCATTACGATTATATTTGACGTGTTCGCCTGGGTGATTATTAAACACCCGTGGAGCCTTTCATTCAAGGAGTTCTACATTGACTATCAACCGTGGATTTCGCTGATTTATCTTGCTATCTTTGCCGGACCGCTTGTCGGATACTGGTGCTTAGGTCTTTAAAAACCAATACCTGCAGTCAACATGGGACATAAAAGAATGGACGTTGCCAGAATCATTCTAAAAACGATGATGTGGATCTTAATCATCGGTTTTTTTAGCAATTTTGTCTTGAGGACTATCTCTTATTCCTTTTATAAAGGAAAGCGGCAAAAAGAGAACGTTACGGTAACTCCGCAAAAACTCACGTTTTCTGACAAGTTGACCGGCTACGGTTATCATCTGTCAAATGATTCAGACGCCGTCATTTTGTGCTTCGGCGGTTCATTTTATGTCGCCTATAATACCGTCGGGATTTTTGCCCCTTGCTACGATGTTCCGTTCCTTTCCGTCGACTATTACGGAACACAAGACAGCTTAGGAAAAATGAATCTTCGCTCCATGCAAGCATCAGCGGAAGACTTCTACGACTGGGTCAAGGAGCAATACCCGAATCGAAAAATAATCGTCATCGGCCATAGCTACGGCTGCGGCATGGCCGCTTATCTTGCATCTGTTCGCCGATGCGATCAACTATTTCTAGCGGCAGGTTTTCGCGATCTGTCTGATCTCTACAATAAGATGGTGCCGATCTTTTGGGGTCCGTTGAAGGTTTTCATCTCCGACAATATCGACGTTACCTCCTACGCCGCGAAGACAACATGTCCTGTGACAGTGATCGGCTCCGAAGAAGACAAAACACTAGGAAGCGACCTTCAGGTTATGCTGGCCGAAAGCTACAAGACGGCTGACGTGCAGATTTTTCCGGACATTGACCACGAACACTATTTGACAGATGAAAGAGTGATTTCCCTGATCCAAAAAGCAATTGAATAATTGCTTGATCTCTTGCGGCCGTGATATCGATTGGCAAGTTAAAACTCCTTTGCAGGTTAAACGGAGTAATGGTTTTGATGCAGAAAACCATGGATGTAAGGAAATATAAATGAAAACGAAAGAACGACTGAGCAAATTCTTAACAAAAGTAAATCCGGTCGGCTATTTAAAAAAGCTTCCCCCCGCTTGGCGCGGAGCTATAGTCGGAACGTTAATAGCAAGCTTGAGTTTATTTTCATACAAACCTTTATCCTCTTAAAAACGTGTGGCATAGACGAGGTCATCTCCGGGCGAATATCAGGTTGGATATTTAACATACGGCGCAGAGAACACTCATCGAAAAATCTTTAATCAGGAACATTTATTAATAACGCACTCGGTTGACGGATCAGACTTTGTTGATGGCTGGTTCAAACGGCGTACGAAGCGTTTCGGCTTTGGCCGCGACAAATGCCGCTCAACGGTCACGTCTGGTATGAAACTGACAACTCGCCTTTTTACCGAAGAGTCGACATGGGGAATATTGGTCTCATCGGTCATTCGAGAGACGGCGAAGCGATCGCCATAGCCTCATTGTTTAACAAAATGATGAGCTTCCCTGAATAGAGGACAGAAATTCAAATAAAGCAAGTGTTCCGTTGAGCACATTGGGAACGCTTTATCCGATGTTGGGCGGCAATTTTACAAAATGGCCGATCAATATAGCGGGCATGTCAAGAGAAGCCGTTTTTCAAAGTTTTTCACTTTCTTTGTCCGAGATGAAAGCGAAAAATATCGAATTCGATGTAAACACCATACGAACGATACGCTTCCTCTTTAATCGTGTTGAAAAAGGCAACATATATCTAAGGAACATCGGCTTAAGAATGAGCGACTGATCGTGAGGGTACACCTTTATGTATTGATTTGCACTCTGAATGTGTTGTTATTCTTTTGTCCGATTGTGACACAAACAGCGATAGCCTTCGACAACAACAAGACGTCAACAAGGGCGGAAATGACTGCTTCTGAAATTTCGTAGATATCCATCAATTTTTGATATATGATGAAAAAGGATGGAAAGGAGAATATCATGGAACATCTTACTCATGAAGAAATTCGCAAACAATTTCACTACGAACCGTCTCAGCACATCGATGACTTTCATTTGGCCGGTTTTGCCTACTATGATGGACTCGACGTTATCGACGAATTAACACTCGGTCAAAGGGTGACGATGGTAAAGGAAATCAACAATCCTTACGACGAAAAGGCAGTTGCTATTTACTATAAAAACAAAAAGCTTGGTTATATTCCTGCCAGCCATAACTCATTTATTTCCACACTCCTTTATTATGGTCACGGCGATATCTTTGAAGCAAGAATTCAAATGGTAAATATGGAATCACATCCTGAACGACAATTTCGAATTGTCGTCAAGGTGAAAGACAATCGATGAAAACGTAAAGCGGATGATTTTCAATCACCCGCTCTTCCAATGTAATTTTCATTTTGTTCAATAATTCAATAATTAAACGAAAAAACAAAAACTCTAAAAGGCTAGTCTGCTTCTACCGTTGCCTCTTTAGAAAACAAGCGTTTCCTGCTTAAAGTGATCTCTTTAATCATGTCCGAAAAGATGCTGTCGTAGTCATATACCGATATGCTTCCGGTACCTATGTCATAATAGTAAGCTTGCAGGTTCAGGTCTCCCGACTCAAACTTTTCGCGCACAAAATCATAGGTCATCAGGTTGTCCAACTGTTGAACGGCATTGAGCTTCTCAAGCATGATGATTTTGTCATCTTCATTCATATCAGGATATTTGTAGTCTATGTAATCTGATATCGAGACGCTCTGGGTAATCCATTCCCCTGTATAAGGCAGTTTTTCCTTGTATTCATCCAGGTTTCTGATGGCTGCGCAACCACCGCAATTCGAGTGACCGCAAACGATAACGTTTTCTACGTTAAGAACCTTAACGGCATACTCGATCGCGGAAACAACCGACGGATGAGTGTCCGGTTCCTCTTCTCTCGGCACAATATTTGCAATATTTCTGATTTGGAATATTTCTCCTGCTGTCGCTTGAAATAAGGTCTCCGCGTCTACTCTAGAGTCCGAGCATCCGATAAAAAGCGTGTGAGGTTTTTGGCCCTCTTTAAGCGCCTGATAAAAGTCTTTATTGAATGCATACTCCAACTCTCTAAACTGTTCGATTCTTTTTTTCAAATCCATAAGTCCCTCCCCGCCAAGCAGTCACGAGCGAATTTTTATACAATATACTCGAAATTTGCATCCTTAACCATACAAAATGAAAAAGGATTTGAAGATTTCTGCCGTATAAGTCACTTTTCTTCAATGAACCTATAAATCGAGACTCTTAGGATTAAGCAAAAAGTCAAATATACCAAGCACTAAGATACCGCTCTCTGTATACCAATGTCTGGGGGCGTCTCTTACTATTATAATTTTCTTAAAATTATCATTGACATGATTTAATGGTCGACTTTCTTGTATTGTCTTTTCTCTTGTGTCAAGGTTTAGCGCCGATTGGATATAGTAACGTTTGCTTCCCAGATTGCATACAAAATCAATTTCCGTCTGTTTTCGCTTGTTGCCCTTGCGGATTCCTACCAAGCCAACATCGACGTTGTAGCCACGAATAACAAGCTCGTTATAAATCACGTTTTCCATGAGATGTGATAATTCTTGCTGACGAAAATTCAGGCAGGCGTTGCGCAAACCGATATCCGTGAAATAGTACTTATAAGGTGTCTGAACATATTTCCGGCCTTTTACATCATAGCGA
>JAAZJH010000056.1 GCA_012800435.1 Clostridiaceae bacterium
CCGGCGATGTGCTCTACTTTAACGAGGCTACAATTTACAGCGAAAGCGAGCGACGTGAAAAATACTGTTTTACCGGCGTGCTGGAAAACGGCGTTTTCCTTGTCGGAACGGATGTTGCGGCGGGAACGTACGAAGTCCGCGCAGCAGAGCATTTGAAAGAGGGCGACAAGCCTGTTTGCGAGATTTATGCCGATTATTACGGGCGCCCCGATCCTATAAGGAAATATGATCTGTCCACCGGCTCGGCCGAGGTGATGGTCGCTGAAGGCGAGTTTATCTTGGTGGATCATGCGGTCATTATGGCAGAGCCGTTCTGTTTTACGGCGAAAGAAACGAACAAGGAAGAGCAGAAAGAAACGAATAAAGGAGAACAGAAAGAAACAATGAAGAATAACGAGATGAACGTGGCGGAAGGTTTCGTTGCCAGCGAAAGCCCGACGCTTTTTGTAGATATCCTTATGGACAGCGGCGCACACATTGTGCTGGAGTTGGATGCCGATGCTGCGCCGATCACGGTGGCTAATTTTCAAAAACTGGTCGGCGAAAATTTTTACGACGGTATTATTTTTCACCGCATTATAGCCGGCTTTATGATTCAAGGCGGTGACCCTGACGGCATCGGGACGGGCAGCTCGGACGAGAACATCAAAGGCGAGTTTGCCGCGAACGGCGTCAACAACCCGATCGCGCATGAGCGCGGTGTGATTTCTATGGCGCGGGCAAACGACTACAATTCTGCGAGCTCACAGTTTTTTATCTGTCACGATGACGCGCCTCACCTTGACGGCATGTACGCCGCATTCGGAAAAGTAATAAGCGGTATTGAGGAGGTTGACCGCATCGCGTCACTCCCAACCGACTTCCACGATTACCCCGATACGCCGCCCGTCATGGAGCGTGTCTTCTTCGTTGAGCGCGTAGGATAACCGTTTTTTCCGAATAGGTCTGCCGAATACTTCTGTCAAATGATTAATTCTGTCATAAGATTTGTTATCGGCAGTTGATTGACTGTGTGCAGAGGCGGAAACGCGCTTCCGATTTTCTTGAAAAACTGCCCGCCTCAAGCGCGTCATTTCACTTGACGCCAAAGAATAGGGTGCCATTTTTGGAAAGATCCTTTGCTTATAATCCGTTGTTATCGACCCGAGACATTGAAGAGCAGAAGAAATGAATAACAAGCTCTATACGTATCAAACAACACGTAGCGGCTCCTTTTCTTGCGGTTCAATTAAGCGAGGCGTATGCTTTGACTAACAAGACATTTTAGCTGCACGGGACAGCGCTTCTTTTGTCCCGCGTTGCGCACCTTGCGCTGAAATGAGGTGCCTAAGGAGCTGTGAAATGAAAACAAAAAAAAGAAAAGTGTTGTTTATATCGACGCTTATAATGGTGCTTCTTCTCTTAATATCCGCTTGTTCGAACACAAAGGTGCCGAAAGATACATCGCCCTCGGTACCGGAAACATCGATTTTTGAGACAAAAGTTCCAATTGTACCGGAACCTGAAACGACAGAGCCGGAAGTATCGTCGCCGCATTCCAATGAGAAAGTCGTGCTTAATGTCGTCGGGCTTAAGGGGCCGACGAGTATGGGGCTTGCGCCTCTTGTTCTTTCAGCGGCCGATGGAGAAGAAACATTCGATATCGATTTTTCAGTCGTCGGCGCGCCGACAGATGTGGCACCGCTGATTGTTAAAGGAGAAGCTGATCTTGCAGCCGTTCCGGCCAACCTCGCCGCCGTGCTTTACAACAAAACAGAAGGCGGCATATCGGTGGTTGCCGTGAACACGCTCGGTGTTCTTAATATTGTGGAGCGCGGTGAAACGGTCACGACACTTGCCGATCTCCAAGGCAAAACGGTATATGCGTCCGGTCAAGCTGCCGTTCCCGAGTATGTATTCAACATGCTTTTAGAAAAAGAAGGACTTGATCCCGCGAATGATCTTACCGTAGTGTGGCTGGCGGAACACACGGAAGTTGTGTCCAATCTGGCAGCCAATGACGGGTCAGTCGCGCTTCTTCCACAACCCTTCGTCACGGTCGCTCAACAGCAGCTTGAGGATTTGCGACTTGCGGTTGACCTCAATACGGTCTGGGAGAACAACATGGGTGATGCTGGTCTCGTCATGGGAGTGCTCATCGCACGTAATGATATCATCGAAGCACATCCTGAAGCGGTCGCCGACTTTCTAGCGCAGTACGAGCAATCGATGAGATACGTCAATGAAAACCCGGAAGAGGCATCCAAAATGATTGAGCAACTCGACATTTTCAAGGCTGCGATCGCGCAAAAAGCGATCCCCTATTGCCACATTCATTTCATGATGGGTGAGCCGATGAAAACCGCTCTATCAGGATTTCTTAATCTCTTATACGAGATTGACCCGAAATCGATCGGCGGAGCGCTTCCGGCAGATGAATTTTACTATTCGTCCAACCGTTAACCCGATATCGCCGTGAAGCCGGATCCGAGAAAAAAAGGAGTTTGGTTTAGCCTGGGAGGGGTGCTGCTTCTGCTTGTCATTTGGCAGTTCCTCTCTCTTTTTTCCGGAACAAATTTCCTGTTGCCGCCACCGCGAGACGTGTTGGCTCGTTTTGGACAGATGTTTTCCGAGAAAGAGGGGTGGCTTGCGGTCATCCAGTCGGGAGAGCGCATATTGCAGGGAGTCTTTTTCTCGGCGGCAGTCGCAGTGATCTTCGCTTTTGCTGTGTGGCGCTTGAAAGTTCTTCAGCGGCTGATCGAGCCTTTTGTGCTTCTCATGAAAACAGTTCCGATCGTCTCTTTTATCCTGATTGCCCTTTTCTTTTTGGGCAACAGAGTATTGACATTGTTTATTAGCGGGCTGGTCGTATTTCCCATGGTCTATGAGAGCGTTTTGGCCGCTTTATCTGATGTTGACCACGCGCTTCTTGAGATGGCGCGCGTCTTTTGCCTTAAAAAGCGCGATATCCTCCGATTTATTATCGTTCCCGCTTGTCGAGGTCAATTCCTTGCGGCCATGGGCGTCGCGCTCGGCATGGCTTGGAAAGCCGGCGTTGCTTCCGAAGTTCTCTCTCTTGCAAAACCGTCCATCGGCTGGCACCTCCACGATTCACGTCTGTATCTCGACATGGAGGGACTGCTTGCGTGGACGCTTGCCATTGTTTTGGTGTCTTTTATCTCGGAGAAACTGATTATCCTCGTATTGCGGAGCGCACTATCTTACGTTGGGCGCAAGCTCCCGGAAAAAGCAAGACGTGTCATGCATACTGCGGAAACATTAGAGGCGGACGTCGAACAGAAGTCGGAGCATCCTCCTGCAATCACTATCGACGATGAGCAGTGCGCACCGCAGATCAGCGACTTTCTTAGTGAAACGAGCCACTCCGTTACAATTACAATTGACGGTGCCGGAGAGTGTCAGAAGCACCAAGAGAGAAGTGATGGAATGGGTCATCCTGCTGTAATTACGATCGACGGACTTGACAAAGCGTTTGGGGAGACCGTTCTGTTCCGGAATTTCTCGGCAGAGTTGCCGCTTGATCGTCCTTTTATTGTCAACGGCGCGTCCGGTTCAGGAAAAACAACGTTGCTCCGCATGCTTGCTTCGCTTGAACGCCCTGATGCCGGCGTCATTTCCGGTGTGCCGGGAAACGGCCGTTTTGTCTTTCAGGAAAACCGTCTGATACCACAACTTTCCGCGCGTGATAACGTCCGTGTAGTTTTGCCTGATTACGACGGCCTCCGTGCCGACGCGTTGCTTCAGCGTTTGGACTTGTCGGATGTCAGCGGGCAGCCTGCCGAATTGCTGTCAGGCGGAGAAAAACGTCGAGTGGCGATCGCTCGCGCCTTAGCTCCTAAATCTGGTATCCTTTTTCTCGACGAACCGCTTCGCGAACTGGACGAAAAGCGCGAAACGGATGCGATCCTTCTGATTTTGGAGGCATTCACTCGTGTGCCGGTCATCCTCGCGGCACATGACGAGCGCCTGATTAACAAGTTAAACGCCCGTGTTCTCACGCTTGAAAGACTTCAAGATAGAATGTCAGATATAGAAAATACGGCATGAGGCCAGGTTGAGCAGAGCATACCGCAGATCCAAGATGATGTATTGGGCGTGAAATAAGGCAACAAAACAGAGCAAACGGAATTGCATTGCCATCTCAAGATCAAACGTCAAACGTGGTAGAATTACTGTTCCTTTATCGCTCCGCTGTGGAAAGCTTCAATGAGTTCGCGCAGATCTTCGATTTGCGCGTTAATTTCTTTACCTAAGTCGGTGTTATGTACCATCAGGCGTTGCGGCATGGGCTCCATAATGTGCAGGCGCGGTGTATAACTTCCCATATCGTTTTCAATCGTCTGATAGTCGTGGTGCTCGGCAAGCGCCAGATGATGAGAGTTGAAGATCAACGTGTAGCCGTTGATGCCCGTTCGTTTCTGATATGCTTTGGCCAATCCGCCGTCAATGACATAGAGGCGTCCGTTAGCTTTAACAGGCGTTTCTCCGCTCTTGACAGGTACATGACCGTTAATGATGCGCGAATTATCGGGATTGAGCCCGAAATCGGCAAGAATCATCTTGCATGTCTCTTCTTGCGACGAGAATGTGTAGTAAGGATCATAGATTTCTTCACGGATCGCCTTGTCCTCCACGAAGAAATTTTCAAATGTTGACATCTGGCTTTTCCCGAACATGGGGGATTCCGAGCCGCACCAGAGATACCACAACTTATCTGCGGCATCGGAAGTATGATCCGCCAGCCTGCCTTGGAAATAGGCGTCACGGATTTTAACATTCAGGACATCAAGAAGTGCGCGACCTTTATAGGATTTGCCGTCAACCGTCACAGATCGCAACTCCCCCTCTTTCGTCAGCGGGATGCAGCCGTGGAAGAGCAAGTTGCGGTTGACGATTTTGTAGGTGCTCCCCTTGTCATAGAGAAAGCGAACGTGACGGTGGAGCGGTTCGCTGTGCTTGAATGAAACCGCGATATTGTACATGACATCTTCCTCATCTTTTGTGAGGCGGAGCGGGTCATCTGGATCGATGGTGGGAAAATTCGTATCGCGCAGGGGGAAGCGCTTGTCGCCGACAACGTATTCACCCGTTTTGAAATCTACATTTTTAAGGACATTTCTCTGAGACATATTCCATTCAGGATGGCGCTCAAGCATCTGACCTTCCAACTTAAACTGAATGATTGAGATAGCCTTGTGCATGCGGGCGGCATGGTCGTCGGCGATCAGCGCCGCTTTTGGCAGATCGTAGTGGTGCACTTTGAAGCGTTCACAGGGATCATCACCGTACACTTCCGCCGCGAACGACGACAGAGGACGCAGATTGATCCCGTAACCGTCCTCCATGAAATCGAAGGAGTTGTAGGCGATGCCGATGCGGACAACGATGCCCATACAAGGTTCATTGCCGGCGGCGGCGCCCATCCAAACAATATCGTGATTGCCCCACTGGACATCGACATCTGAGAATTGCATAAGCTCTTCCATGATTCGGTGGGGTCCGGGTCCTCGATCAAAAATGTCACCTAGAATATGTAGCGTGTTGACGCAGATATTCTGCACCATGACGCAGAGTGATTCAATGAAGGAAAAAGCGGCATCTTCCTCAATGACGAAACGAATCATGTCGTTGATATATGATTTTTTATTTTTGTCGCGGAAGGCAAAAAGCAACTCGGTGATGATGTCGGTGTATTGTTCCGGAATTTTTGATGAAATGTCGCTCCACGAATACTTAACGCCGATATGGCTGACAAGAGCGATCAAACGGTAAATAGTAATGGCTAACCAATCCGGCTCAATACGGTCTGTATTTTTCAAGATCGATAGAACACGCTTCGGATCGTAGATCAGATTAGCGAGCTGATTTTGCTCATTTTGCGTCAGTTCGTAGGCGAAAAGCTCCGATATTTTGTGCCGGATATTGCCTGACGCGCTTCGCAAAATATGAATAAATCCCGTGTCCTCACCGTGTAAATCGGAGAAAAAATATTCCGTGCCCTTAGGAAGCTCGTTGAGGGCACGGAGGCGGATAATTTCAGCGCGTGCCGCTTTTGCCGTCGGAAAATGCTCTGCCAGCATGTTCAGGTATTTCATATCGTTCTTCATGGGAAACCTCCACGTTCCGGCTAAATTAAAGCCAATTTCTTATAAACCGTTCCGCTCAACATCGAAATAACGCTTTCGTTCTCATGAAACGGTGCAACTCGTAAACATTACCGTAAGTTCGGAAACGGCGTGATCTTCACGACGCGATGTCTGTTTTCACAACAAATCCGCACAACCGGAAAGACAACGCCTTAACGCCTTGGTTAACGTCATAGTATCATAGTACAACCACTGTAAAGTGTGTTGTCCCAGGGTGCTAGGTGCATCCTCTGTAAAAAGTATGTATGGTACGAGAAAATAAAGAGTAGGAAACCTTTTTGGACGATACCTTTGAATAGGAATTCGCGAGCTAATATTTATATCTCTACAATATGAACCGTATTTCCGTGTTCTTTGATAAGGGTCAACAAATCCTTGATATTCAGCCAAACGGTTGCTGTATTGTCATTTGGATGACAACCGATCCGTGCATTTCCTTCAAGAAAGCTTTTATCCAAATAAAACTCAACGCGTTTTTCATCGTCGTTCAGCAACCCTAAGGGTGTGACAGATCCCGGCTCGAGCTTCATAATGGCAAAGAGATCATCACCCGATGCGAAACTAAGCGCTTTCGTGCCGTGCGCATTTCTGAATGCTTTCAAATCCACTCTCTTGTCTCCTTGCACGGTGATCAAATAGTAGTTTCTCTTTTTCTTATCGCGAACGAAAAGATTTTTCGCATTGTCTTCAGGGTAAGGCAGATCTATTTCTGCCCATTCTTCCATGTTGTAAACGGCTTTATGCTCAGTAACTTCGTAAGAAATCCCCATAGAGTCAAGGAAATCATATATTTCTTTTTTGTCCATATGTTTCACCTTCAAATTCCAGTTAATCTCAACCTGAATTATTTATCCTTTTTACCGTGTTAATTATTTACGCCTATCATCATGCCGTTTCTTGCCGGGACACTTTCGCTTCGCTGCATATCCATCTTATCAGCCATCCCCCCGGACACAAAATAGTTGAAATGACGTTTGAGTTAAGGTGTGATATGAATATATAAGCGAATCTGTAAGAGCGGACGAGCGACGAGGGAAGGGTCGGCAAAGTCTTTTCCGGTCAGGATATTAAATGGAGGATCGGCGATGTCATCGCAGGACAGGAAAATAAGCAAATGAAGTTGATTTTAGCCAGCCAATCGCCAAGAAGACGTGAATTATTGGCGATGACGGGGTTTTCGTTTGATGTCGCGCCGGCGACGTGTGATGAGCGTCACGTTTTGGGAACGCTACACGACAAGAATTCACCTAAGCATGTTGTTGAGGCGCTGTCGCTCGCCAAAGCGACAAGCGTTTTGGCAGATTATCCTGATGCTATTGTGCTCGGAGCAGATACTGTCGTGAGTCTGGACGGCATTTTTTATGGAAAACCGGAGGATGAGGCGGATGCGCGGAGGATGTTGCGGGAATTGGCCGGACGAACTCATCTGGTGTCTACCGGAGTTACAATTCTTACAAGCTCATCATCGGACGTTTTTTCAGTATTATCAAAGGTAACGTTTTATCCCCTATCGCCCATTATCGAATTGCTTATTGATCGTTATGCCGCATCCGGCGCGTCACTCGATAAGGCCGGTGCATACGGCATACAGGAATTAGGCGGTCTTCTCATTTCAGGAATACAAGGCGACTTCTTTTCCGTGATGGGTTTGCCGGTTGCTGAAGTGTATCAGCGACTTGCTCCATTTGCTCCGTTTGATCGGTAAACGGCATGTATATCCCTGTTGTTGTCTAAAATAGGCGTTGCGCTCAAGATGCGATTAATAGTCCGTATCAAATTCGTCGATGAGTTTCCAGTTCGAAAAGTCGTTGGCATCGCCGATAATTTCATAGATAAGCATACGGTTTTTGGGCTTTGAATAAAGTCGGTGGCAAAGGTAGCGCGCGTTAATTTCCGTTTCCGGAACCTCGAAATACGATCGCCCGAGAGATTCGTACGGAAGACCGGCTTCCTCGTAAATAAATGCTCTAAAATTGTCTGTCGTTACAGGTGCTCGATTGACGGTAAGAGTCGTTCCGTCAGCTCCGCGCGGTTTCACAAAGAGCGCTGTTACAATTGGCCGGTCAAGGGGGAGACGATCATCTTTTCTAGCGCCGTGATCGCCTGTAATGATGATTGTACTGTCCTTGTATTTCCCCAGTTTTTTCAACGCAGCTAGATAATGGTACACAATATAGAAGCTGCCTTTTGTCTGCTCAACGGCATTTGATTTTTCTGTGGTAATCGGCTGCGCCATCGCGTCCATATGGTAAGGCGCGTGCGACCCTTGAAGGTGGATATAATTCAGCCTGGCTCCTTCACCTTCAACTGTAAGACCGTTTTGTACCAACTGATTGAAAAACTGAACGTCATCAGTGATGTAAGGTTCTTGTTCCGATGGCGTGTAAACCAAATTGCTGAATCGATCCGATGACGTCCAGAAATAAGGTTTGAGTGCGTAGGGCGCGTAGCGGTATGCCGAAAGCGTTAAGACTTCTTTCATTGCGCGGCGCTGATCAACTTTTAGTTCCAGATGGATGGCATTCTGAACAGTATGCCGGAGATCATCAATGTCGGAATAGGTGTAGCCTTTGTCCATATACATTGTAATTGCATAGCCTGAATCCTTCAGGTTAGGAAGAAACATGGACGTTTGCCATGCGTCTTTCATGTAGGAGGCAGTTGATCGATCAAAAAAGTGATCACGTCCTGTGAACATGTTGGGCACTGAAGGGAAAGTCTGGCTGTACAATGACATGTTGTTGGTAAACCGTGTAAAGCCGTCGAGACGATCGAAATAATGCGGATTTTCCCTAAGTATATTTTCGATGTAGCGATTATCAAGGCGGTCAAGCAACAGGATTACAATATTGTGTTTAGGTGCGACGTCATATAACCCGGAGACTGAAAGATAGCCCGTTTTGTCCTTCTGTGTGGCTGCGTTTGTTGAAAGCGACAACAGAGCGATCAGCTGAATCACGATGAGAAGTCCCGATAAAGCGCGAAGTGTGACGGTCCAAAGCTTTCTTCCTAGAATACGGAGTGCTAACGGAATGGCGAAAAGCATAATCGAAATGAGAGAGTTGAGAATCATATTATTGGCGTGCTCGTGCCATATAATGGTGTCTCCGGTCAGGCTGCCGAGGGATCCGTTGAGAAAGTTGGCTTGGATATAGCCTGTAAACACAGCGCCGAAAGCAAGCGAAACAAAAACATCAAATACGCGGCCTCGGAAAATCATCAAAATCCCGCCTATTGCCAGCAGAACAATGACGAAAGTGAGTGTTACAGTTACCGCGATTTGCGCGAAGACAAAAGGAATCGAGTCGGCGTTCAGCGCAATAACTTCATACACACTGAAGAAAATAAACGTAAAGGAAAAGGCGGCGCTAACCAAAAAGACGGTCAAAAGGCGATTCTTGAATGAACGGTCTTCATTAAAAAGAAAGGAGCTGCGGTTAATTCGAAGCGGCTGCTTAATAGGCGGCTCGGATACTTTCCACAGCGGATTCGTGACCTTCGTTTTGTTTTTCTTCTTCATGAACAAGCGTACAAAAAAACCTGACAGACGTACATAGACATTCATCAGAGACATGCGAAGACGACTGAACAACAGACCGATTGTGACTCCGAGCGTGATGACGACGGCGGAAATCATCTGAATCAGATATGTCGTGGTCGCGGGATCGATATAGCAGCGAATCAAAAACCCGCACTGATCCGGCAGTATATTCGCCATCCAGGCCATCATGAGATGTCCTTTTCTTGCGCGCGGTCGCTCTCTTCAAGAGAGTTCGACGTTTCATCGACGTCCGCCAAGTCGTCAAGAAGAGCAAGAAGCCATGTGCCGCGCGGATGCGTTTGTTTAGAATCCGGTGTGACGCGCTCACGAAGGCGTCGTTCGATACTCTTCCTGAACAAGTCTTTTTCCTGATCATTCGCACGGATCAACAACGTCTGCAAGCGTTGCTCGATTTGGTCCAGATATTCCGTTTGTGTTTTAGTTGTCGATGAGTCGGACTGATTGACTTGATATACATCGTCGACAGATTCTCTTTTTGAATCGCTCACGACGGTCGCAGATTCAATCCGATCCTTTTTCAGGGTCGCTTGTTTTTCTCGTGTTTTTTTCCTCGCGTTAAGCGTATTAACGATGTAGGAGCCTCCTCCTTGCGCGCCGTTGCCGACATCGTAGATGTTTTGCTGAACGACGGCCGTGATGTACTCTCGGTAGAAATCTTTTCGTTCGATAAGATTCGCGACGATGGCGGGCAACTGATCGAGCTGATCGATATCAAGCGAGATGCCGATGTCATCGCGGAGCGAGATATCCAATGGTACGCAGGGGATTTTCTGATAATTCGGGTTCATTATTTTCATCGGTGTGTTAATGAAAAGGGACGGCTTCTTCGTCGCGTAGGAGAACTCGTTGGCAATAGTGGACCAGTCCGTTATGACAAGATCTGCCGTGTAGACAGTCTTGTTTGACGCGAAGGACGTCTGAAACTCAAACGCATCGCCGGCGTCATCGTATTGACGGATTAAGGCTTTCACTTTATCGGGAAACCGTTTTACGAATTCGGGATGAGGGCGCGCGATGACGTGATAACCGGCATCGAGCAGCGGACGGATAACGTCGTCCGGACAAAGTTCGAGGATGTTGTCTTTTTGCCAAGAAGGGGCGATGAGGATCTTTTTCGGATCGTTTTCAATGTCGCCGAGCGCGTCGGCCGCTTTCAACATGGAGTCAAGCAGCGGGTAGCCTGTTTTGACCAGCCTTTTTTTAGGAAGATCGTAGACGCGTTCCGTTTCACGCACTTCCCGGATGTGGTTAGGTCCGTAACAGAAAATCGTATCAAAGTGATCGAGAGCGCCTTCTCGAAGCATGAGGTGCAGGCTCGTCATCCCATGGTCAAGGTAGATATACTCGATGTCTTTTCGGACGAGAGAGCGTTTGATTTGAAATTTTTCAAGATCGGGCATCGTCATCACGACCATATCGGCGTCCATCAGCATCATGAACTGAATCAGCGCGATGGGTCCGATGTAGTACGTAATGATGCGCGGATTGTCCTTTTCAAAAATCTGATCGTTGATGTCGCTCGTAACGTAATGGATGACGAGATCTGAGTGTACGAGCACGTAGTCGATGAATCCTGCAAAGTATTTGTAATAACCGCTGCTTTCCGCATAGAAGACGAGTTGTTTGTCTTTCGTTTTCATAAAACGCTTTTTGTCAATACGCTGCGTACGACGTTTTTTTGCATTGAGGGCGCGCTTTGCTCGTTTTTCTTCGCGCGTAAGATGTGGTTTTTCGACATATTTGAGGCTGTCGGCATGCGCTCCCGGATTGTAGATCTTGTTACAGAGCGCTTGGACGGGAATAGACATCAAGTTGCCGCTAATCCAGTAGAGGCCGACGCCGCACGGCAATATGGCGGCAAAGAATGCTGAGAATGCCACAAGAAAAATCGTCATTCCCCAGCGACTTGCAGCGCTTTGTATGCGTTGCAGTACGTTGACGCGGTTTTGATAGATTCCAAGGAGTAGCGCACTTGCGCCGGAAAGGACAGGATAAAGAACGGTGATGGACATTAGACGCGGAATCTCCGCCATATTCGTGCCGAGGAAATAGAGGTCCATCGCTGTGATCTTGTCAAGGCCTGACAACCCTGTGAACAGCTCCGGATGCGATTGTGCCGTTTCCAGCACGGAAAGCTCCGCGCCTGTACCCATCGCTTCAGGAGTCGTTCGAATGAAATGCGCTGTTTTTTCTATAAAGAGGTTGATGGTATCCGCATCAAGCTGCAGCAGATGTTGCATCGGATGGTAGATCACGTTGATCAATCCGAGGATAATCGGTATCTGAATCAAAAGCGGAAGCATGCCCTTGAGCGGACTGTAACGTTCTTTTTTGTAAAGCGCCTTTTGCATTTCGGCGATTTCAGCGCTGTTGCCATCGTAACGCCGACGGACGTCCTCAAGAAGGGGACGCAGTTTAATCATCGCGATCGAATTTTTCTGTGAAATTAGCGACAGAGGAAACATGATAATTTTTGTAAAAAGCGTGAACAGGATGATGGAAACACCGTAATTGCCGACTATTTGCCAGCAAAATCGCATCACATAACCCAGCGGGATTCCAAATAGCGTATTAATAATATTCATAACATCTTAGCCCGCCAGCTTCCTGTACATCGAACAGATGCAATGTTTCTGAAGTAAAAGACACGAATAAATTCTAGCACAATGCCTCTCATGCTAATGACGATTTGCCATACCTTTCAGAGATGCTCACAATCACTTTCTGCTCTTCTCATAAGAGTCCCATTGAGTTTAGAGAACATTGTACACTTCTCTTTCAAAGAGAACATTGTACACTTCTCTTTCAAAGAGAACATTTTGTACTTCTCTTTCAAAGAGAACATTGTGCACTTTTATTTCAATATATGAGCCTAGACTGCGCGCATGTCGTGCGAACAAAGTCACGTTTTTTGTCGTCAAAAATACATCATATTATTTTGAATGCATAAAACTATTTTCCACTTAAAACTAATATATGTAAACAGCATGTTTGAGAATGGTAAAAAACAGGTATAATGTTTCCACAATATTGAGAAGTAATCCGCAGGTTCACAAAAGCTTTCGTCTAAATGACAGAAAAACGGATCGCAGTAACGTGTTCGCACAAAGCAAACGGATGATCTAGGAAATAGGATCGCATGATACTGGAAAAACTTTCAAAACGTGACCGCTCAGACCTCAGCATGCTTCTTGAGCTTGCGTTGACGAACGCGCGTATTACTGATGTTGAGCGGTTAGGCGGGCTGACGAATCGTTCTTTTCGTGTATTTACGGATCAGGGCGAGTTTGTGTTTCGTCTTCCCGGAGAAGGTACTGAGACCTTGATTAATCGCCATGATGAAAGAATCAGTACTTTTTTGGCCAGCGATCTTGGCATCGATACAGAGATTGTGTATTTCGATGCCGAAACAGGTCTTAAAGTGAGCCGATACCTTGATCACGCTGTTACGATGAACGCGGCTACACTGCGCGAACCTGATAATATCGTTCTTGTTGCGGAGGTTTTGCGAAAGCTTCACGATTCCGGCCAAGACACCGGTATTGTCTTCGATGTTCTTGACATGGCCATGCGTTACGAGAAAATCGTCCGAGACGGCGGTCTATACTTCTTTGACCGCTACAAAGATGTGCGCGCATTGGTGTTTGATCGTCTTGAGAGGGAGCCGGATCGTCCAAAAGTTACGTGTCACAATGATCCGCTGTGTGAAAATTGGGTCAAAAGCGGAGATCGCATGTATCTCGTGGACTGGGAATATGCCGGCATGAACGCGGCATCGTGGGATCTTGCAGACGTGTCCATCGAAGCGACGTACGGTTGCGATGAAGACCGATTGCTTCTCGAAACTTACTATGAGGGTTCTGTGACGGAAGAGGAGGGCGCCGATTTTGCCCTCAACAAAATATACATCGATTTTCTTTGGAGTTTGTGGGGAAGAGCGCGTCAGGTATACGAGGGAGAACCCATGCGTCTGTATGCAGATTATCGCTACAACCGTCTTCTTAAAAATATTCCGGCCATTCGCTTTTTGTCGTAGAATATGAAACCGTAAAGCGCTTGGAGGGAAGCTTCTCATGAACATACCTTCAAAAAAACAGAAAACATTACCTCGCTCGCAAAAAAAGCGCGCGATGCCTTCATGGTTCAGGGTAGTACTGCTCGTGTTGGCGATTTTTCTTTTGCTTGTCGGAATAACCCAAGGCGAAGGAGTGACTATTTTTGTCAAAGCGACCCATCTTTGCCTAGAATGCGTCGGGATCGGCTGAAGGTATTTTCGGCGTTAACGATGTCAGCAAGAACCGAAAGATGTCGTGACTATGTGATACAGAATATTGCAGGAACGGCGAGAGCTGAAAATTCTGTGACTGCGTGAATGTCCGAGGACGAACGATCTCTTACACATCAACAAACAAACAGAAAGGTTCCGGCGTAAGATGAATCAACATCATAATGCTGAACAACAGGAAAATAAAACGCCTTTGCGTGTTCGTCGCGGCTGGATTCAGGCGATTTCGACGCTTCTTTCTAATATTCATCTTGCCAATTTTTTAAAAGGGCGTGTCCATCAGGGACCGCTTAAACAAGTCTGTGTGCCGGGGCTCAATTGCTATTCGTGTCCTGCAGCCACTGCGTCGTGTCCAATAGGCGCATATCAAGCAGTCGCCGGTTCGCCTAAACATAAAATATCTTTCTATGTCGTTGGCCTTTTATCGATATTCGGCGTATTAATGGGGCGTTTCATCTGCGGGTTTTTGTGTCCATTCGGGTGGTTACAAGATCTCTTGCATCGCATTCCTCTCAAGAAATTCAGCACCAAAAAAGTGAGACCTCTTCGTTATATAAAATATTTCATGCTGTTTTTCGTGGTAGGGCTTATGCCGATCTTGTTTACGAATGTTGCCGGCATGGGGGAACCTTATTTCTGTAAATATGTTTGCCCGCAAGGCGTGCTCGAAGGCGGTATTCCGCTCGCCATTGCCAATCCGGGCATTCGCGCGGCATTAGGTTTTCTCTTTTCTTGGAAAACCGCTATTCTTGTTGCCGTTATACTCTTGTCGATCTTGTTTTACAGGCCGTTTTGCAAATGGCTTTGTCCTTTAGGCGCGTTCTATTCATTCTTTAACCGTGTGTCGTTCTTCCAATACCATGTTGATTTTGATAAATGTATCGATTGCGGAAAATGCGCGAGAGCTTGCGGCATGGATGTCGATATTCGAAATAATCAGGCTCATCCGGAATGCATTCGCTGCGGCGAGTGTGAAAAGGCTTGCCCTACAGGCGCCATATCGCATCATTTTCGCTTTTCTAAGAAAAAAACGACTCCTTCACTCCATCACGATCAGGAGCACTCGAATTGAGAGAAATTGTGTCTAAAATCACAGAGCGTGAAAAGCAGCCACAAAAGCCTGTCAACACGAATCAACGTTCATTTTTTTGGAATGACGTGATCGTAGAGAAATCCACCAATTGAAAAATGTCATTGTACGAAGCTCTTGCTTTGATTGTGATATGAGAACATTTGTGCCTATTGAGACGCATGTTACGGACTACAATCAACTTACCCTCCATCATGAAAAAAATAATCCGTTTCAATAATTTCAACATTTCAGAAGGATGATAAATGATATGAAAAATAAACAAAATAGAAGAAATTTAAAATCAATCGGGGTTTTGTTCCTAGCACTTGTTTTCGTTTTTGTGACGGCAGGCTGCGGTCAAAAGGATAGAGATAAAACGGCTTCTCCGGTTAAAAGCGAGCCGTCAGGGACGGTTGATCAAGTCGTTACGAGTAAGCCGACAATTGAAACAGATCCGGCAGATACGAGTGATCCTGCGGTCACAAATGATCCGGCAGCTAATGATTTGCCGCTTTTCCCGTCATTTGAGACGAAAGATCTTAATGGGAATACGGTGACGAGCGACCTTTTTTCTGAAAATGCCGTGACAGTCGTGAATTTGTGGTTTACGGGATGTATTTATTGTGTGAACGAGATGCCGACGCTTGAGCAGATTTATCAATCTTATGCCGATAAACCTGTTCAATTCATCAGCATTTGTGTGGATCTTGGCCTTGCCGAAGGTGCTGATGCGCTAGCACGAGACATCATAGATGATACCGGCGTAACCTTTCCGACACTGTGGCCCGGAGACGGCAGTACCGAATTCGGTCAATTCCTCTACTCCTTTTTCGCTTTTCCGACAACGGTTTTCGTCAATCGTCAAGGAGAGATCGTTGGGCAGCCCATTGAGGGCGCAATCATGGGAGAGCCCGGAGCGGAGTTGCTCAAAGGTCGTATCGACGAACTGCTTTCGGCGGATACGCCCTGAGCGATCGGGAGATATGCCCTGATTGGTCGAGAGATATGCCTTGATTGATCGGGAGATATGCCCTGATTGAAATGCTCTAGATTTCGTGGCGCGCTGATTCCTAAAAGGCCGCTGTCGCGCCACGTGTCAAATGTGTTTACAGGACATTTACAGCAAAAAAAGAACAGGTACAATAAAGAACAGACAGAATACATTTTGAACGATATAGAGGGAGGAAAATTGTTGTGCAAACGCGAGTAACATTTATTTATGATTACAAGAACATAGATATTCCGGAGGCGTATTTGGAGCTGAAAATACCGGATATGGAAACGATTGTGAATTTGCAGTGCGAAGCTCTTGCGCGAAAGCACAGCAAAATACAACTGCCGGAAGATCAACCCCATGTGTTAACCGATGAGATGGTGAAGGCAGAAGACATTCCGGGCGTTGAAACGGTCGAAGACTACAAAAATGCGCTATCGTACGAATTGCCAATTACGCTTGTTTCAGAACATACACACATGCTTTTGATGAATTACTTGATTCCTCAACTCGTTCAGCGCAGTACGTTTGAAATTAATGACGAAGAAGCGACACAGGCGGGGAAAGATTATTTTGCGTCTTTTGAAGAATCGGCAAAGAAGCAAGGGCTATCATTCCAAGAAACAGCTCATTTGCGATTCGGCTCAAATCTTGACGACGGCGAAATACGCCAGCATCTGTTTTTGCTCGGTCGAACGCATTTCATGTACCGCATTCTGGCCGGTGAATATCTGCGTCGTCAAGGTGCAATTTTCGATCTTGCCTCTTATTCATCCTATGTTAAAGATATGGCAAAAATGTCGGATACGACGGAAGAGAACGTGCGCGAACTGGTACCTCTGCACGTCTACATGGACGAAGTTCCTGCTTTGATCATGTTGGATGAAATGACGGCATGGCTTGCGCCTAAGGTTGCCATTAAAACGGATGATGACGTCGAAGAACCGGATCAAACAGACGAATAGGACGACATAGATCCGATAGTATTAACATAAACTAAAGTTTAATGTTCAGCTTGGCGGAGAGCTTCTCGAGCATGTCTTTTGTTGTCAAGGAAAGGTCGTAGTCCGGTTTCCAGCCCCATTCCTCTCGCGCGCAACGATCGTCCATGCAATTTGGCCAAGAGTCCGCGATTGCTTGGCGAACGGGATCAACATCATAGGTCAGTTCAAAATCGGGAATGTGTTTCTTGATTTCCGCCGCGATGTCTTCGGGCGCAAAGCTCATGGACGCGATATTGAAACTGTTGCGGTGTCGCAACCTGACAGGATCCGCCTCTAAGAGCATGGTAATCGCCTTAAGACAATCGGGCATATAAATCATGTCCATGCGAGTTCCTTCAGCGATGAAGCTCGCGTATCGGCGATTTTTTACGGCTTCATAAAAAATATGGACGGCATAATCGGTTGTGCCGCCGCCGGGCATTGCCATATGCGAAATGATGCCGGGAAGACGAATGCCGCGAGTATCCACTCCGAATTTTGTGTAGTAATAATCGGAAAGCAATTCGCCGGCGACTTTTGTAACGCCGTAGATCGTGTTCGGGCGCTGAATCGTGTCTTGTGGTGTCATATTTTGTGGCGTACTTTCCCCAAAAACGGCGATTGAACTCGGTGTAAATACTTGCAGTTGTTTCTCCCGCGCGACCTCAAGAACATTAAACAAACCGATCATGTTAACGTTGAATGCTCGTTGAGGTTTTTCCTCACCTACTGCAGACAAAATAGCAGCGAGATGGATGATCGTGTTGATTTTGTATTTTACACAGAGATCAGCCATGCGATCGGCTTCCAAAACATCGAGGACTTCAAAAGGGCCGCTTTGCATAATTTCGTCAGGGCCGGTTTTATTGCAATCCGTTGCCAAAACGTTATCGTTTCCGTATCTATCACGAAGATGAAGAGTAAGCTCAGTACCGATCTGTCCAAGACATCCCGTCAGCATGATCTTTTTCATCGTCTAATCCTCGCTAAATCTCTGATTATCGTGGTCAGAAATTATTTTTATCGTACATAGGCCTCTTTTGGAATGTTCATCTACTTTGCACATTTTAGCATAGAGCCGATACGGAGATTCCGCGTTCACCTCTATGATATTTATAGGGTAGAATAGAAGAACAGCAATACTCGCAACAAAACGAGAAAAGATAATCTTCATGCTGTTTACAGGAGCGTCCATGAAAAAATTAAATGCAAAAAAGATTAAACGGCATATGTTAAAGACGTATGCGTTTTGGCAACTCGACGAACGCTTTCTTTTGGTTTATCCGGATAAGAATATATTGAGCAAAGCCGGACTCGATGAATTGCCTGAGACTGAAAGCGGGTATCTTGCGTTTGTATTCCTTGATGACACCATGAAAGTGGCTTTTATCGGAGAAGTTGATCTTGAAACGCAAGAATACGAGTATTTTCAGGAAAACAAAACGCTGGTAGCGGAGGCGTCATCCCTTGAAACGATGCTGGTGATGCTCGTCAAGCCAACGCGCGAACTGGTGCAGCACCCGTTTGTCAAATCTGTTCTTGATTATCACGAGTCCAATGTGCTTTATCGCAGTACGTTGACCGTGCGCGCTATTGATCCGTTGCGTGATCCTCTTCGTCCCGAAATTTTAACGGCATGCTATGTCAAGGATGAAGCGGACTATGAACAAGAGTACACCGATGCGGTTGCCGATTATGTGAAGGCACTAGAAGAGGCGGAGGAGGCTGAGGAAGAAAAACGGGTTCAGGAAGACGTAAATAAGAAATCTTCAAGTAGTAAGAAAAGCGTTAACGACGTTTCTGCAACGGATGACGATCAGGAAAATGACGAGGAAGAGGAGCTCCCACAACATCCGGACGTGCCGGAAGACGCATTTACGTTTGTTAAAATTCGCGATCTAAGCCCTGCTAACAACGGAACATGGCGAGCCGTCCTGATGGAAGATATTCCGGGAACTAAGAAAAAGGAAAATGACGATATCGCCGTGTCGCTTATCACGGTGGAAGAAGAATGCAGCAAGACCTCCATGCTTTTCTTACATCCTGACATGCCGGTTGAAGGAACCAAAATTCGCATACAATCGTATAAGCCGAGGCGACTGCCATGGCGTATCGCGTATGAACTCAAATGTCCGAATGAAGATTTTGACGAAACGTTTTTTCTTGGGCGCAGCGGAGAAGACAGCCTTATGTTCCGCAATATTCTGGACGACATTCGCGCGGGCAAAATGGATCCTTCCATGGTGATCGCTATGGTTCAGCGTGATGACGGTGAAATTGATTTTTCACGCGAACTCTATCGTTGTAATTCGTGCGGTACGATGGAGGTCATGCGTCGCGTCCGCATGATCTATCCCGATGCCACACAGTCCACAACATACCGTTGTCCTAAATGCGGCGAGCGCACATCTTTTGTGAGACGTACGCATATCGCCTCACTGAACTGCCCCGAATGCCGTGAACCGCTGAATCTCATGGCCGAGAGAAACTGGAGCGGAGTCTTAGATCCGCAATCGGAACCGGATAACTGGCGCTGACGCTAAGAGAGGTGCGATTATGAGGAAAACGGATTATCTTCAACTGCTTAAAGAAGAGCTCGTCGAGGCTCTTGGCTGTACCGAGCCTGCCTGTGTCGCTCTCGCGGCGGCGCACGCGCGTGAACAGGTCGTACACGCTCTGAATGATCCGTCCTCAGGAGATTATCTTGATGCCGAGCAGATCGATTCTGTTGATCTATATTGTAGCGTCAATATTTATAAAAACGCGATGGGCGTCTACATCCCCGGCACAAATGATATGGGTGCCGCGATGGCCGCCGCTTTGGGGGTTGTCGCCGGCAAAGCCTCCCGAGGGCTTCAAGTGCTCGAGAGCATTAGTGAGATGCAGATCGAAGAAGCGCGACAATTATGTAAATCCGACAAGGTCAAGCTGCATCCGGCTCCTTCGTGCGAACCGACTCTCTATGCAGAAGCCGTCGTTTGCGCGCAAGGGCACTCGGGACGTGCTGTCATTGCTTGGAAACACGACATGATTGTGCTTCTCGAGCAAGACGGAGAACCGACATTTCAATTTAGTCCCGAGGAACAGGACTTGTCCGGCTCGATCAGTGAGAAGGATCTCATTGAAGTCTGGGATTTTGTCACATCTGTCGACCTTGAGGATCTTTCGATTATCCGTGAAGCCATACGTCTTAACGAGATCATCGCTGAGGAAGGCCTCAACCGGGGTTACGGCCTTGAAGTCGGTCGAGCCATCCTTAATAAAAATGAACTTCCTGCGTTCGCCAAGAAGATATCGGAGCCCGCATTCTCCGATTATTGCGCTGCGCGTACGGCGGCAGCGGCCGATGCAAGAATGGCAGGATCAACGCTTCCCGTCATGGCTAATTCGGGCAGCGGAAATCAAGGCTTAACGGTGACGGTAAGCGTAACAGCTGCCGCAAAATACCTAGGAAGTTCGGAAGAAGAGCTGATTCGCGCTCAAACATTAAGTCAACTTGTTGCCATTCATATTAAGCAGAGTTTTGGTCGGCTGTCACCTTTATGTGGAGCAACCGCTGCTGCTGTCGGATCATCTGCCGGCATGGTCATGTTGTTAGGCGGCGGTCTTAATCACGTCATCGCAGCCGTCCAAAACATGTTCGGAACAGTGACCGGTATGATTTGTGACGGCGCAAAACTGGGCTGTGCCCTTAAAGTCGCTTCCTGTATTTATGCTGCGGTACAGGCTGCGCTTGTCGCCATGCGCGGTAAAGAAATTAAACCCACCGACGGCGTCATCGAATTCGATGTTGAAAACACCATTCAAAACATGGAGCGCATATCAAAAGAAGGTATGCTGCACATGGATGACCTTCTGCTTAACATTATGCTGAACAAGAGGCAAACTCCGTAACAGACTTAAGGGATGGTACGAATAGTAAAACGCAAAATCTATACCTTACGCACTTAATAAAAACGCCTGTCTGGCATCGGCATCCTTCCAGACTTGGATTTAAGGTCTCGAGCGCCGCTTGAGCGCCGAAAGATGTGATTGCAAGTAGAAAAACAATTGACAAAAGTGTTGCGATTGCGATAACGTTGTCCATGCGATATTGATAACAAGCTGTCCTGGCCATCGCTTTTATGGGACAGATGTACCGGATCTGTTTTTTGGCAGGTATTGTCGGCAGAAAAGAGGACCTACTGACGTTGCCGAAACGCTGTAGATCGGCAATACATGCTTATCATAAGCGGGTGTGGTTCAATGGCAGAACGTCAGCTTCCCAAGCTGAAAGCGGGGGTTCGATTCCCCTCACCCGCTCCACAATTTGTCCTGAACCTCAATGGCACCAATGAGGTTCAGGATTATTTGTGTCTGGAGAATGCTATTTTTCTATTTGGCCATGCGAAGCAATTTCCTGATAAGATTGAACGGATAGTTTGTTGGCCCCGTGGTGGGAGGTCGATCGTTGCCAAATTCAGAGTATAGGGGAAGAAGAAAGGTAAAATATGGACATTTTCTCGACGATGGTTCAATTGTTGGCAGCTTGCGCGGTCGGGTTTTATTATGGTCGCCGTAAAGTTTTAACTGAAGATACAAACGCGAGGCTTTCAAGAGTTGTCTTGAATGTGACGATTCCGGCGATGATTCTTTCGACTTTGAATAAAATTGATCCTGCGGAAGCAGAGGCACATGGAAATCTAGCCTGGAAAATTTTCATCTTTGGTTTTCTGATGTATGCCGTCGTTTTAGTCCTTTCTTTCCCAATTGGCGCGCTTCTTAATGCACCTAAAGAATGCGAACGAGTAGCTAGAAACGGCATAGTATTCTCGAACATGGGCCTCATAGGTTTTCCGATAATGAACGCACTTCTTGGCCCGTTGGCTGTATTTTACAACACGCCCTTAGTCATTCACTTCAATTTGTTTTTTTTCAGTTTTGGAATTTATTTCGCGGAAAAAGATGCGGGATTAAAGACAAAGCTTCAATGGCGATCCTTTATAAATCCCGGGATGATCGCCTGTGTGATTGGGATGGTTATGTTTTTGACAGGTTGGCGGTTGCCTGCTGTCATCCATAAAGGCGTCGATTTTGTCGGCTCCATTACGTCGCCTCTTTCAATTGTGATTATAGGTGTGAGCTTGGGGTTGGCAGATTTGAGAAAGATGTTCAGCCAACGCGTCTATTATCGTATTGCGGCAGTACGTCTGTTTCTGATTCCTTTGTTGACGCTGGTTGCTGCCTATTTTGTTCTGAAAGATTTTACGGCGGTGGGAACAGTCGTTTTGGGCGCTGCGACACCGGTCGCTTCCGGCGTTGCCATGAGCTCAGCCGACAAACCCGTTCAAAACGAATTTTCGGCACAGATGGTGGGAATGACAACTCTGCTTTCTTTTGCGACAATTCCCGTCTGGGCGCTAATTTTAAACGCAGTGTACTCAGGAGTGTAAAGGCGCATGTTTCGATCGATTGTGGCGAAGATTATGTCGCGAATTTGCTGAACGCTTTGTGCGAAGATGTGTGAGTTCATCATCTGGAGAGTACTAAAGTCAATTAAAGAGATCCCCCTCCGTCAAATGAAAAAAAGCGTGTGCTTTACGATAGAATGCCGTACTTGTTACATATGTTTGGCTGTTAAAAAGTGCTAAAGATGATTGGGTGAAGTAAAAGCCTATTAAATAATTCACAAGATAACTAAAGAGTTTTAAAGGAAGCTAAAGGGTGCTAGAAGCGGTTAAAGGGGTTAAGCTCTCCGTCAAATGAAAAAAGCGACTTGTATACTCGCCGTATGAAAACCTATGTCCGAAAATATCTTTGCGGGAAAAGGGCACTCGATTATTGGA
>JAAZJH010000057.1 GCA_012800435.1 Clostridiaceae bacterium
GCCGGCCAATCTCTTCCCAGCTTCCCGAAAGACGGATTGCTGTGTACTGTCTTGTTACAGGCTTATCCATTATGCTCCCTCCCATCTCTTCTGATTTGGTCATAATTACTGATTTACGGCCATTTCACCCTTCTTTTCATAGTGCATCCTAAAACATTAAAAGTTCGATGTCAACGGACTTACAGAACATTTCCCCTTTAAAATGAATAATTGTGCTAGACTGAAACTGCTAATTACGGACAAGATCGGAGAATAACAGAATGCGCCCGAAAATTGCGCTCATCACCGCGAAACAGTCGTTTGAGAATATTTCACGACTCATCCGGCGCTTAAGCGAACGCTGCGCCGTTGAATTGGCCGCTTATAATACATTTGAGGAGGCGGCAGATCTGTACGCGCGTCGTGCCGATTCGTTTGACGGGTTTCTTTTCAGCGGCTGGCTGCCCTACGCGTACGTCACGCATGTGCACGGATCCATTTCCAAACCGAGCGGATACTTTCGCATAAGCGAGGGCAGCTTTTTCCGAACCATGTTCCTGCTCGCCGCCGAGCATCCCGGGATAGACTACAGCCGCGTGCTGCTCGACGATCCGAGGCTCGATACGGACATAAACGCACTTTTACCGCCCGGCTATGCCTGCCAGATCACGCCCTTCCATCCTGTAGAGCAGACCGTGCGACACGGCTTCGCACCGGAGAACACCACAATACCGACGGAGCTTTACCAGCACATCTATCGTATTGCGTTAGATGTGTACCGTCAGGCATGGCGCGACGGCGTCGTGGACGTAATCGTTACCTGTTTGGCCAATCTCGGACCTGCACTTGAACGCGAGGGCATCCCCCATTACGTGCTCCAACCGAGTGAGAGAGATATGCTCAACGATATGGAGCGGCTTGTCAACCGCGTGCAAAGCGGCAACTATGCCGATATGCTCTCCGTCTGCGGGCTGCTCGAAACCGAGAACAAGGAAAGTCCGGCGCTGGTTTCGCGCTTTGCCCGACTTAATGGCGCGGACCTGATGGTCGCGGAAGAGGAAGGATTACTGCGCATTGTGACCTCAAAGCGCTGCTTTGCCAACTTCACAAATGCGACGAACGGATGCCGCCTAAGTGCATACCTGAAAAAGCATATGCGCGACGATTTTCATTTGGGATGGGGAGTGGGCTTCGATCTTCCTGAGGCGCGGCAAAACGCGCAGCGCGCGATCAAGATTTCGCGCCGCGTTGGCATGAGTACAACATTTTTGATCGATAGCGGGGGTACATTAACCGGGCCGCTTGTTTCTGAACGTCGCACCACGACAGATCCGCTTGATGTTAGACATGTGGAAAATACCCCTGCCCGCTTTGGTATATCGCACGAGCATCTCGCGCGCATCAACGCGCTTATCCGCTACCGCGGTAACAACGTGCTTACCAGCGCGGAGCTTGCCGAAGGCATGCGCATATCACCACGACAAGCGCGCCGCTTGCTCAACCGTTTGGCCGAGACCGGCGGTGCGCTCGCCATTTCCGCGGAGAGCGACGGTAGTCGCGGCAGGCCGTTTGTTCATTATTACGTATTGTTAAAGTAAGATTAGCTGTTCCACTCTTGCAAGACGCGATTATTACGACATCGCTACTTCTGGCACTAAACTTGTAAATTCGCCTCTGTATCATACGGTGTAGCGAGAAAGTTCGATAAAAGCCAGATATATGAACAGAAGGATCAATATACAAGAAATAAATCAGATTTACGGGGTGCAAAATGAAAGAACTAAATACCGATCGCATGTATTTAAGAAAAATAACCGAAGATGATTGTGAGCGCATTTTCTCTTGTTGGGCTAGTGATGACGAAATAACAAAGCATTTGACTTGGCGTACCCATCAGAGCGTAGAAACGACAACACTTGTTGTTGCTCATTGGCTGAAAGCATACGAGAATGAGAAATGCTACTGATATGGCATTGAATTAAAGGAAACCAAGGAACTCATCGGCATGATTGATGTGGTCGGCTATAGGGATGGCAGCCCTGTGATTGGCTATGTTCAGGAAGAGCCTACTGGAATAAGGGTTACATGACAGAGGCACTCAAAGCTGTCGTCGACAAGTTATTCCATGATAGATATTCCAGCATTTTAGTTGAAGCTGACGAACGGAATATTGCAAGTACCAGGGTCATCCTAAAAAACGGGTTTACCTTTGTGCATAAAGAAACAAGAGCTCGGTCTCCGCTAAAGCCGGAAATTGTCACGGTTAACAGTTATCGAAAGCAACGATAAATCCTGTTGCAAAGTCAATCTTCACCATAAAATGACGGAAAATTGGATTCTACAGCATGTCCAAAAGCACAATCCCTTCTCCCCCCTCTAAACCAATTTTTCGAAGAAAGCATGAGAATTGTCCCCTTCATTACATCAGCGGTCACGATATCTAAAAGAACGAAAGAATTGGCCATTAAACAGGTGATCTTACCGGAACAGAACTCGATAGGTGGCTGA
>JAAZJH010000058.1 GCA_012800435.1 Clostridiaceae bacterium
CAATCACTCGATACCCTTCCCGGTCCATTTTTCAATTTAGGGAGGTTTTCACTACACTAAAGGCTTGTATGGAGGAGCAACAAACACCTGTTGCAAGGTTTTGTGGTCAGTTTTTAAGGAATACTACAAATAGAGACCCAATAATCCACCTATCGAGTTCTTTTCCGGTAAGATCACCTGTTTAATGGCCAATTCTTTCGTTCTTTTAGATATCGTGACCGCTGATGTAATGAAGGGGACAATTCTCATGCTTTCTTCGAAAAAAGGGGGAGTGTTATAATTTACGGGACAAACTAATAAGATTAAAGAGTTCAGGATATATTGATTTCTGGCAGGAGAAACGGTATGCCGAAGCGAAAGTATTATGAGGCCTACGATGAACGCTATCGTCATATTCATGATCAGAACTTGATATGGTTCAACAATAATCCATCGCCGATTGTAGCGGATACGCTTCGCGAATTCTCAATTTCAAATAAGCACAAGCTTCTGGAAATTGGATGCGGTGAAGGTCGAGATGCATATCCATTGTTTGAACAGGGCTATAACCTGTTGGCAACGGATGTGTCTTCGGCGGCGATCTCATTTTGTCGAAAGAAAAAGCCTGATTACGCGGCACATTTTCAAACCCTTGACTGTGTTACCGAAAAGCTGAATGAAACCTTTGATTTCATTTATGCTGTTGGCGTTGTACATATGCTTGTTCTTGATGCAGACAGAAATGCTTTCTATCAATTCATTTGGAATCACTTGAAATCCGATGGGATTGCACTTGTTTGCACGATGGGGAACGGTAGCATTGAACGTCAGACTGATATTAGTAGTGCTTTTGACATTCAAGATCGTGTTCATGAACAGACTGGAAAGGTTGTCCGAGTTTCCGGCACATCTTGCAGGATGGTCAATTTTCAGACCTTTAATGCAGAATTAGAGCAAAATGAATTTGTCATTATTAAGCAAGGTATTACTGCTGTTGAACCGGACTTCCCGCAAATGATGTACGCTGTTGTTAAAACGCGTTGATAAAGACTATGCGCACAAAGAAGGATTCGCCACAGCTTCAAATTTGTCACACTATTTGTCACACTATTGAATGAAAAGTCGAAAAATTGACCTAAAATAGGAAAACCGTGTAATTCGCATCAAAATGGGTTGCCAATAATCTAATAGCAATTTTAAAATATCGACAAATGGCGGACGATCAATCAGTCGTCCGCCATTTAGATTTTTCGTCCAATCCGTAAATCAGTGATCGGTATCAGCTGGCTTCTGCTTCTTTTTCTTTTTGTAGCGCTTCGATTTTTGGACCGTCAAGTAGGCCTTGACGGATCGCTTTCGTAGGGCAGAGACTGACGCATTTCCCGCAGTGAATGCATTTCATCTGGTCGATGACGGCCAAATTATCTTCGATAGTTATGGCATCGACGGGGCATTCCTTCACGCAGCGGCGACATGCGATACAAGCTGCTTTACAAGCTTTCATCGCGACCCTCGCGGGCCAGTGATTAGAACAGGTCACATTCGTTGCCAGCTCATGTTTTGGAATGAGTCGGATCAAATGTTTAGGGCATGCAGCAACACATTTTCCGCAAGCGACGCAATTGTTATGGTTGACCTTAGCAATGCCGTCTTCAATATACAGTGCGTTAAATTCGCAGACAGAGACACAATCGCCAAATCCTAGGCATCCGTAAGTGCAGGAATTAGGCCCTGAAAAGAGACCGCTGGCGGATGCACAGTGTGGTGTGCCGGTGTAATGATAGCGTTCATGTGTTTTGTCGCAGGTACCTTGGCAGAATACATTAGCGACGACAGGAACGACAGTTTCAGCAGCAACACCGAGTTCGGTGGCGATAGCAGAGGCTACATCTTGACCGCCTGCGGTACAAAGCCCAGTATTTTTCTCCGTACCGTCTGCAAGTACGGCAGCGTATGCGGCACAACCGCTATACCCGCATCCGCCGCAATTTGCTCCGGGAAAAATGTTCTCCAGTGTTTCGGCGAGCGGATCAACTTCCACGCTGAAGAAACGGAAAACCAAAATAATGATGACTCCGCACACGAGTGCAATTCCTGCTCCGACAGCGGCCGGTATCAAAATAGCATTTATTTCAAGAAACATATTATTCTCCGATCCATCGCGAGAACTTAACCAAATAAGTTTTCAATGACGCCTTTGAAACCCATGAACGAAACGGACACAATGGATGCCGCCATCAGTGTGGAGGGAAGTCCCTCCATAAAAGGCGGGATGTCCGCTTTTTCCATTTTTTCACGAACACCCGTAAAGAGGAACATCGCAAGCGTATAGCCCACGCCGGCACCAAGAGACGACATCATGGCGTTGCTGAAGTTGTAAATCTCTTGGATGTTGATAAGCATGACGCCTAAAATGGCGCAGTTTGTCGTGATCAGCGGCAGATAAATACCCATCGCTTCGTAAAGCGGCGGGAAAGTCTTGCGAATGATCGCTTCAAGAACTTGCACGACGGCCGCGATGACAAGGATAAATACGACGGTCTGAAGGTAACCGAGATTGACGGGCTCCAGGATATTCCAGTAAATCGGGTATGTGACTGCGGTAGCGACAAGCATGACAAAGATAACGGCAATACTCATGCCCATCGCATTTTTTAGGCTTTTCGTAAGGCCTAGGAAGGAGCAGATGCCGAGGAAGCGTGACAATACGAGGTTATCGATAAGAACCATGCTGAGCATGATGATTAAAAAGGTTTTCATTTCGCATCCTCGCTTTCATCTTCTTCATCTTTGGTTTTCGTTACCAACATACCGGGTTCTTTTAGTGCTTCGGGTACAGCGCTGGGATCCGGAGTGCGAGAGGGACGAGGACCGTCATATACTTCGGTTGCTTCATAAATGGCGTCTGTTGATGGGCTTACACTTCCCGGATAATGCACACGATCCATTGTCTCAAGGGGCTGGCGTTTATAGAATTTGCGGGTCAGGCTGTTTGTAATGGCCACCATAAGGCCATAGATCGCAAAACCTCCTGCAGGGAGTCCGAATATCATCATTGGCTGGAGTCCGCCTTCTGTGATCCAAGGAACCGGCATGTCGAAAAAAGTACCGAATCCCAGTATTTCACGAAGCCCTCCCATGAATAGTAATGCGATCGTAAATCCGATACCCATCCCTAAGCCGTCCATAATTGAAAGCCACGGACCATAGTTCCGAGCAAATGCTTCTGCGCGTCCTAGGATAATGCAGTTCACAGTGATTAATGGGATAAAAATGCCTAGCGATTTGTTAAGTTCCGGCAGATACGCTTCAAGGAGAAATTGGAGAATCGTAACGAGACTAGCGATGACGGTGATGTAAACGGGAATTCGAACGCGATCAGGGACTACCTTGCGAAGAAGTGAGATCACAAGATTCGATAAAATGAGGACTGCCGTTGCAGCAATGCCCATACCGACTCCGTTGGCTGCCGACGTCGTGACGGCCAGCGCGGGGCATGTACCGAGCATGAGGACAAAAAGCGGATTCTCTTTGATGATGCCTTTGACAAGTTCACGACCGGATGTTTTTTTATTTACCATGTCAGTTCGCCTCCTTGCCTAAGATTGACTGCCAAGCATCGCACGCCGTTCGGACGGAGATGATAACCGATTGGGACGAAATTGTGGCGCTGCTGATCGTTTCAACATTGCCAAAAGTATCGTTAGCGTCAAGTCCCTTGAATTGGTCGGTGAAATTCGATTCCGCGACGCGCTGGCCAAGTCCTGCCGTCTCTCCTGACGCATCGACAACAACGCCAACGATGAGGCCTTCATTTGAAAATCCCACCATAACAGGTACCGATCCGCCGTAGCCCTTGCTTGCCGCTTGGATAATGACACCGCTGACATCATCACTACTCTTTGCTACAAAAACCTGATTGACCGAGGGGTGTTGTTGCGTGAAGTCAATAACTTGAGCACCGGGCAATCCCTCTCCCGCGTCCTCCAGCGATTCTGCAGGGAAAGCGTCGGATTTTGGGAAAATCAGGCGCTTATTTTTGTCTTCGAGCCATTGTTGTTGCTCCGCCCGCGCATCTGCCGTCACGTTGGCCGTCAACGCGAGCAATGCGACGCATGCTGCACAGATCAGCGTCAAGATGACGATGGGCATGGCGCCGCGCTCAATCAGCGGCATGTTGGACGAAGACTTTTTTTCTTTTTGCTCAGTTTGTGGCATGTAAATCGCTCCTTTCGGGCGTTACGACTGGTGTTTCCGCGTCTTTTTTCGGGCACCGAGCGTGATCGGTGCTGTCCAGCGCTCAATATGCGGTGTCAAGATGTTCATCAGTAAGATGGCGTAAGAGACACCTTCCGGCATCGCGCTAAATATGCGCAGGAGACCCGTTAAGATTCCTGCACCAACTCCGAAAGTGATTTTTCCGACGATGGTGGCGGGTGTTGTGACATAATCGGTCACCATAAAAAAGGCTGCCAGCACGAGAGCACCGGAGAGGAGATGGACGACGGGATCTTGCCCCAATTGTGCCACGAAGGCGACTGTCGAGCCGATGTACGCAAGAGGGGCCCAGATATCGATGATCCCGGTGATCAGGAGATAAACGCCACCGATTAGGAGAGCGAGAATGCAGACTTCACCTATACAGCCGGGGTGCTTTCCGAGGAAAAGATCCATTGTTGAAGGAACCTGTGTTTCCGGAGTGACGTTGTTTAATACACCAAGAGGTGTTGCAGAGGAGACGAGGTCGGCACCCGAAGTTGCCACCTGTTTAAAGGCTATACCGGGTGTGACCGTTGCGGCGAATCGGGGAAGAGCGGAGAATTTTGAAAGCGGTCCAGCAAAAGACACAGAGAGAATAATGCGCGCTGTGACTGCCGGATTGGCAAAGTTGCTTCCGAGACCTCCGAACATCTGTTTTACGAAAACAACGGCCATGAAAGCGCCGATGAGAACGATCCAAATAGGCGTCTCTACGGGAAGGCTTGCGGCAAGCAGAAGTCCCGTTACAATGGAGGATAAATCCCCTACAGTCTGTTCACGTTTCATTGCGATGCGCGACAAGGCTTCAAACCCGGCACAAGCCGCGGCACTGATAACAAACAGCAACGGGGCTCTATAGCCGAAAATGAATCCTGATGCGATTATCGTAGGCATAAGCGCAATAATGACGTGAAGCATAATGCGCTGCGTTGTTGCGTTGTCGCGGATGTGAGGAGAAGCGGATACGTGGAGCATTAGTTCGAATCTCCTTTCTTCGCGTTTTCTTTCGCCGCCTGCGCTTCAGCGCGGACATATGCTTTGCCGTTGCGAATGTTCTGAACGAGATAACGTTTCGCGGGGCAGACGTATGTACAGCTCCCGCACTCGATGCAGTTCATCACGTGAAGTTCCTCAAGCTCATTCGGGTTGATGGCACGCGCCGCCTTATCAAGTTTCATGGGTTGTAACCTCATGGGGCAGGCGCGTAAGCAACGACCGCAAGAGATGCAGGCCGATTCTTTTGGAAGCTTCGCCTCTTTCTCGTCAAAGATCAAGATGGCGTTATTGTTTTTAAGGATGGGGCGTGCGATGTCGTCGACGGCGACGCCCATCATCGGGCCGCCCATGATGATTTTTGCCGGCTCGGATACGGTGCCGCCGGCGCATTCGATGACATCACAGATGGGCGCTCCGATCGGTACTTCATAATTTCCCGGTTCTTTCACCGCACCTCCGTCAAGCGTGATCGCTTTTTTGACAAGCGGCATACCGGTCTTAAGGCTCTGAGCAAGTACACACAAAGTCGTGATGTTCTGAACAATGACGCCTACGTCGGCGGGAAGCCCGCCTTCAGGAACAACCCGGTTCATGAGGAGGCAAATCAGTACTTTTTCAGCGCCGGTCGGGTAGCTGGTAGGAAGCATTTTGACCGTTATCCCGTTTTTCGGCCAGTAGACGTTGCATTCACCCTTTTTGGCACGTTTTGCTGCTTCCTCAAGTGATCGTGCAGCATCCGGTTTATTGTCTTCAGTTCCGATGATCACTGTGTCGATGCCGCACCAATGAGCCGTAATGAGCGCGCCGTAAATGACATCGTCGGCATAGTCCAGAGCGATGCGATGATCCGTCGTAATGTAGGGTTCGCATTCCGCGGCGTTGACAATCAACGTATCGACGGTTTTATTCGGCGGAGGATTAAGTTTGACGTGTGTAGGGAACGCGGCTCCGCCCAGACCGACGAGACCGGCATCTCGAACCGCTTTAAGAAAACTTTCTTTATCCGTAATGACAGGTGGTTCAAGTGTCTCAGAAACGGTGTTTTTGCCATCAGACTCAATCGTCACATACTCGGCTTTTTCTCCGTCGGATAAGATTTGTTTTTCGATTTTCGTCACTTTGCCGGATATACTCGCGTGGACAGGTACACTCCACGGGCCTAACGGTTCTCCAATTTTGTCGCCAATGTTGACATGGTCGCCCTTGGAAACCGTGGGTTTGCACCCTGGCCCAACTTGCATATCAAGAGGGATGGAGACTTCTTTGAATCCGGTGAGAGGAACAATGGATTGATTCGCCGTGTGTTTATTGCCGGCGGGGTGGATAGCTTGTGATAATCCAAGCCATCGAAGCTTCAATTTCATAACGTCATCGACTCCTGCTTTATCATCCGCTTTGCAGATGGATCGTTACATCTAATAAGCTATTATAGCCTACTTCAAAAGACGTTTCACAAGGAGATTAGCGTATTTTAAAGTCTTACTTTAACACCCGCGTTCCAATTGTTTGATTTTAGCAGCCGGAGCGCATCAATTGGATTTTTCGGTCGGACTCCGGGAGGTAGGGTTGCTTGTTTACGATTCAAGTTATCAGATTCTAGAGTCAGACAGTAGTTGAAGTTTAGTCATCCGATTCTGCGACAGGAGTACAGAAACGGTGTTTAGTAATCGGATTTCATCAAACTGATGGTTTCCGTGTCTGGAGGTTTATACGAAAGAACTGATCTGACCTTGAAATATAGCCATTGCTATATTGCGCAAGAAAAAAGAGCCGAAGCTCTCTTTCTAGACGACTCAAACGCCGTTAGTTATTACATCATTTAAGCGCCACGGCCTGTCAGAACGTAAAGAATGATCGTAAAGACTGCGAAACTAATTCCAAAAACCGTCGTCAGCTTTTTCAAAAGGCCCTCTTTGCTTCGACGTTTTCCGTGGCTTCCGTAAAAAGTATCTGAACCGGACTGACCGCCGAACGCGTCCAATCCGCCGCTTGCGCTGCTTTCCTGTAGCATAACGGTAATAATGAGACCTAGACAGGCAATAAGATCTAGCACAATGAAAATGTACTGTGCAACTTTCATAATGATCCTCCTTGCGCTATACGCCGGATCATCATAGCACAAGAAAGAAAGCCTCCGCAAGTTGCTCTATCATTCAAGATAAAATTAGCAGCTTTGACGCTGCTACCCCTTAATATGAACTGTCCTCACCAAGCCGATACCATTGAGCTGAATCGTCCTTTACAGATTGTTATCACCGACATGATGATTTGGCATTATTTCATCGAATTAAATGCATTCGAAGCAGCGAATAAAACGGTTATCAGTTATATTACGCCTAAGGATCCTGGATCATTCCAAGGACACAATAGAATTATCTGCCTTGTCTAGCCGATGCAATTTGTGGTATGATGCGTTTCGCTGGAAGTAATATTGCCGATTAGTGTAACGGTAGCACACCTGACTCTGACTCAGCATGTCCGGGTTCAAATCCTGGATCGGCAGCCAATCGTGAAAGCCCTGTAGTTGCGAGGTTACAGGGCTTTTGCTTTCTTAAGATTTTATTCAATATCTATTTAGGGATTACTGCCCAAAAGCATAATTTGCCTGAGGTCTCCAAATGAGACCTCGTTGCCATAGCTGAAAAAAAGTCAATAAAAGATCCCGCAGGCTCTTTTTCAGGTTCATCACGATCGTAATCAGGTGGATGACGGACGCACTGGTGCCGGACAGACGGGTCATCACCCGATTCAGTCCATAGCGGCGCTTGGCTTCGCCAAATTTCCCTTCAATGGCGTTCCGTTCACCGGCTTCCTGTCGCTCCAAGCACTTCTGGGCCTCATATAATCGTCGGTCCTTTGGCGGTCGGCCAAGCTTGGGTCCGTTCAGAGTAATACCGTGCTCGGCGCAGTACTGAAGGTTCTTTCGCGTGCGATAGATCTTGTCAGCGAGTACGCGCTCCGGGTAGTACCCGTTTCGTGCTTTGTACCGCTCACAACTGGCTTGGAGAGTCGTCGATTCATTGAACGCTTCAAAGGAAAGTTTTTCTACACGGGCATAACCGTTCTCAAGACTGAGAGCAAGCTTCGCTCCAAACTCCACTTGTGCCACAAGCTTCCCGCGAACAATGGGACGTATGTGAGGTTGACTGACACTGACTATACGATGGTCCACTGAACGACGACGTTGTGTATACATCGCCTGCTGTTGGTCATAGACTTTCTGTAGAATATCCACCAACTGTTGTTCTTTCTCGGTCAAGGGTGATGTTTCGGCCATCCGCTCAAGATGACCAAGGTTACGGCGAAGATACTGCAGCTGGGAGCGCCGGGTCTTACGGATCAAACGAAAGCTTGGACGTTTATTGCGAACCAAGGTCAGATAGTTTTTACGGGCAATCCGACGATACGTGCGGGGCTTCTTACCGCCGCCGCGACGTGCGTGAAGCACATCGATCAGCTGTTCACTCTTTTCACGGGCATCATTCAGAACGCCGGCATCCGTCGGATAATGAATGTCGGCAGGAACACAGGTCGCATCCAAAATCAGCGTGCCGTGATTCGAAGGAGGTTCGTCATCCGACGACGAGGATGGATCGTTCTCTTTGGTTTGACGACGAATAATCGCTTCGTTGATCTCCGCCAGAACTTCCGCAGGGAAACGACGACGAAAAGCGACCATCTTGCTGGAATCAAACGGCGGGACATCCGTAAACTCCGAATACCCCAGAAAATACTGACAGTGAGGGTTCTCTCGAATCATCGTCACCGTTTCCTCATCCGAAAGCTTCAGCTCATGCTTGATCACAAGGGCTCCGAACGCTACACGGCTGCTCACCGCCACATTACCGTTCTTGCTGCCCTCAAAGTTCTCCGCATACTTCTCATCAATCAAATCCCACGGCATTCGTTCACTCATTTGTACCCAGCGATTGTTAGGAAAGATACGGGCGCCGGTAAAGCCGGTTGGAAAATCATGGAAGGCCATTTGTTTACGTCTTCGTCGATTCATAGATCCTCCAAGTGCAAGGGTTTTCCTCATAATCATGCATTTTGCTTGCACCTATTATACTGGAGATAAACCGCTAATCGCCTTATCTCAAGCCTTTGATGCCTGCGCAGTAAGCTCTATTTAATATCAGATTTTTGGAGCAATCTTTGCAAAAAATTGGATTGTATCGAAAGTTTGTTACCTCCAAAGACTATCCCCGACTAGAAAGGCTTTTTCGTCTCTTGTGGAGCATCTAAACAACACCGATCAAACCGCCAGCTAATTCAAAGGCTTCTCCGTCTCTTGAAGCGTTTTAAACACTGTGTTTGTAAGAAATACATTCTGATATTGGCGCATAAAACAGCGCCTGAGTTTATTCGTCGATAAGAAAAATGGAGAAAAGCTCGCTGCGACCGGCAACATTCAATTTGCGATAAGCATTTCGCGCGTGAAATTTTACTGTCTCAATTGATATCCCAAGTTCGCTAGAACAATGCTTATAAAGATAACCCTGCATCAGAAGGGTTACGATCTCGCGTTCTCGCGGCGTCAGGTTGCGCTCCGTCATAAGCGCATCGGCGCGCGTTTTTACTGAAAGCGGCGTGGAAGCAAACAGTTCTTTTTCTACGGACTTCAGTTTGGCATCCGGGATTATAACGACATCTTCGGGTCTCTTGTTTCCTGAGTAGAGAAAATCGGCATAGATGGGCGAAAGGAGCAAGAATCCTGCAAAGAAAAGAAACGCAACGATGGCTGCGATCATCGGAAGATTAATTGGCAGTCGAGGGATCAGAATACCGAGAATGATATAGGTGAGTGAAAAAACGTTCAGTGTCGCGATGAGGATGCGTTTAAATGATCGAAACGAGACGTTTTTTTGGAGGACGCTGCCGAGTAATGTATAAGACGCGATAAAACCGATCTGCTCAAAACCGCGAAAAGCACGTGATACATAGAGCATGGGTTCGGAATCGGTAACGATGCGCAAGACATAAGCAATCAAAAAACCGCCGAAAAAGAGATTGCACATATGCCAGAGGTTAAATTTGGCATAAAAGTAGAGATAGGTCGCGAGCGAGAATACTGCGACGCCGACGATGCCGTTCAAAAACAGAGTCGTTGTCGTAGAAGCGCCCTGAATATAGGTGTAAAACATTTCGACAATATGGTATGCAAAAAAGAAATAGAGCATCAGTCCGATCTGTTTGTTCTCGCGTTTTCGCGGTTTCTCCACGACGTCAATGTAGTCCTTGACCCGATAGCTGAAGATGGAGAGAACTGTGACAAGGACAAGCCCTGCGATGTAAAGGCGTGAGACGAAGGCTGTCATAATATTGGAGGCCAAAATGAGCTGAAAGATGACGTAATAGAGTGAAGTTAAGGCAGCGCCAAAGAAGCGTTCCGTATCGTTTAATGCGTAGGCATAGTGAAAGATAACCACGGCGGCTGTGCCGCCATAAAAGAAAGTGAACAGACAGGCGACAATTACGGCCGGTACCCCACTCTGTATAAAAAGCCAGAGCGTGAAAAAGAGAGCGCAACTCCCCGCGAGTAATTTTGAATAACGATTGATGTTCTTTAAACTAGCGAATGCGAACAGTAGTCCTGCTCCGATGCAGAAAGCGAGCCGCATCCAAGTGACGGCGTCGATGCCTGCGATCTTCGGGTCTTGATGAAAATAGACTTCCTGTATATTGGAAAAGAGCGGAGCATGAGCAAAGATCAGCATGTAACGCAAGCGATGCCAACGGATTTCAGTGAAAGACTGGCGAAACTTAGGAAACCAAGCGCGCAAGAAGCCGTTGATCAGGTTAGTGGCAAGATTCTTTTTCATCTCACATTCTCTACTCCGCACTATATCTTGCTTGGAAGCGACACGAACACAGCGGATGAGACAGTTGTCTCATGTCGTCTTGCCGCGGCTAGTGAGAACTAACCCGATTATACAGTATTTTATTTGTTCTCAGTGACTGGCAGATATTGATTTTAGATAATTTTGACTGGCGGACATCATTTAGGAAGGATGAAGCACCTAACAGATATTGATTTTAGAGAAATTTGACTGGTGGACATTATTTAGGAAGGACGAAGCACCTAACAGATATTGATCTTAGAGAAAAAGCAACAGTCGACATTATTATCAGAAAGGATGAAGTGCTTAGCGGCCATTACTTTCAGAAAAGAAAAGAGGCAACGTTGACGAGCAGGAGGCGCCTCTATAAACTCAATTTGGAAATGGATTTCATGAGCTATTTAATGGACTTTATTTCTGAGGGATTTAAGGATAAAACGAATGAATGTTCAAGCGTTTTCCGAGCGATATAGAGTACGTTGTTTGAAAGAAGAAGATCTTTCTCTTGTTATGGCTTTCATGTGTGCTAAAATAGCATTACGTTTATGCCTTGAAGCGGGAGGAGTGCGCTTTGCCTTCTACTTTTTTTTCAGAATTTGGGGATTTTTTCGAAGCACTGCGTTATAGTCTCTCGGACGGTTTGTTATTTCTGGGCGGACCTTTTGATATTGTTTTCAGCTTACTTGATATCGTTATTACTACGTTTGTCATTTATTATCTCTTGCTGATTCTTCGAGATTCTCGTGCATGGCAGCTTTTGAGGGGAATCTTGCTGATTCTCATTTTCGCTTTTTTTGCCAGCGCTGTAGGACTGAATACGGTCTGGTATTTATTGAGTCGAACGATCTCAATCTTGGCGATCGCGATTATTGTTATTTTTCAGCCGGAGTTACGACGAACGCTTGAGGCGGTGGGGCGTAACCGCTTCAAGCGCATGGGTTGGATGATGTCTAACGGCGCTTCCGAAACGGGCAGGCTTGTGGAGTCAATCGTTTATGCCTGTGATCATATGTCTAAAACGAACACAGGTGCGTTGATCATCATTGAACGCAGCACTCGGCTAGGGGAATTTGAGCATCAGGAAAACGCGGTGCATTTGGATGCGGACGTAACATCAACGTTGTTGCGACAGATTTTTTATTCGAACTCACCACTTCATGATGGAGCTGTGCTGATCCGTGACGGCAGAATAGCGGCAGCACGTGTCCATGTACCGCTCTCCGATGTCTTCCATCTGCGTCGTGATTTCGGTCTTCGTCACCGAGCGGCCGTGGGTGCAAGTGAACTTGGAGATACCATTGCAGTCGTCGTTTCGGAGGAAAGAGGCACGATCAGTGTTGCGTATGACGGCGTATTGCATGTTTTGGAAAATTCAGACGCTTTACGCTCACAACTTCAAAGACTGTTGGGTGACAAGTTTGAGGAAAAACCATCGATTTTTGCTTGGTTCAGACGTTTCAGGCGGGAAGACTCAGAGATTGACGGCAAAACGACATCGATCGACGATATTTACCGTCACTACTCCGATGAACGAGACGATGTGGAGATAGAGGCGGAAGATGTGAAGATAGAGGCAAATGAAGGCTTAGAGCGACCTGAAGATGACGAGGTCGTAGTAGACGTCAATTCCATAGACATCGATCCCACAATTGATGAGCCTTCTTTCCGTAGGCGTTTTCGCTTTCCTTGGCGATTTAAGAAGCGCCGCCCACGACGTTTTGGAAGTACGCTTAGCCGACGCCATCGCATCATGTTAGCGATCATCTCTATCGTGATTGCTGTCTTTTCATGGCTCTATGTCCAGATTACCGTTAATCCCATCGCACGTCGAACGTTGTCGATTCCTCTGACGCACATGGGTGTTGACGATTTAGAAACACGCGGCTTTGGAGTCCAAAGCTTACCAGTTCCATCAGTGGAAATTACGGTTCATGGACGTCAACGCACTCTAAATGATATTGATCCCAATTCCATCATTGCGTACATCGATTTATCGGACGTTGCTGAAGCGGGTATGATGGATTTGCCGGTTAAAATTAAAAAAGATACGCCTTGGTATGTAAAAACGGAATATCAATACCCGACGTCGGTCTCGGTTAATGTTTATATGATGGACGATATCAATTCCTCTGACAATGGAAGAGATTGACCGGCAGAGCACTTTTGAAGAAAGAGGCTTTGAAGGTTACTTTGAATACGAGAAATACAACGGCGCTCCGGAACAAATTTGCGGTTGCCGTTGAATAAGGAGAATCAAAATGGCTCGGTTATTTGGTACGGACGGTGTGCGCGGTATTGCGAACCGTGACCTTACCCCGGAGCTAGCCTACGCGCTTGGTTTTGCGAGCGCTCATGTGCTGGCCGAACATACGAAGCACCGCCCCGTGATCGTGGTGGGTACCGATACGCGAATATCCTGTGACATGCTAGGTGCCGCGTTGATGGCGGGTGTGACATCTGCGGGAGCAGATGTCCTTTTCGCCGGTGTCATCACGACGCCGGGTGTCGCTTGGTTAACGCGGATACATGATGCTGACGCAGGCGTCATGATTTCCGCATCGCACAACACGTTCGAATACAATGGAATTAAGCTGTTTTCCGGTGATGGTTTCAAACTGCCCGATGACACGGAAGATGAGATCGAAGCGTTTGTTTATGCGATGGAGCAGGGTAACGTATCACGTCCGACAGGAAAAGACATCGGGAAGATAAGACATCTAGACCGCATCTATGAAGAATATACGGAACACCTGCTGGATGGAATTGATTTAGATCTTTCCGGCATCAAAATGGTGGTTGACTGCGCGAACGGCTCGAGCTCTCATTTTGCTCCGAAATTATTAGAAAGTCTAGGTGCCGATGTTCTGGCAATTCATCATTCTCCGGACGGCTATAACATCAATCGAAATTGCGGTTCGACTCATCTTGAGGGTCTAATAGATCAAGTGCTTGAGACAGGAGCCGATATCGGCGTCGCATTTGATGGCGATGCAGATCGTTTGCTTCTCGTCGATGAGAAGGGTCAGGTTTGCAATGGCGACGCTATTTTGGCTATTATGGCACTTTATCTTCGTTGCCGTAACGAACTAAGAGGCAATACCATCGTCGCGACTGTGATGAGCAATCTCGGTTTAGAGCGCTTGGCGGAGCGCGAGGGAATCAACTTCATCCGCACCGCTGTTGGAGACCGATATGTGTTGCAATGCATGCTTGAGGAGAATTACGTGCTTGGCGGCGAGCAAAGCGGCCACATCATTTTGTTGGACCACACGACGACTGGCGACGGCATTCTAAGTTTGCTCTATTTTCTTAAGGCTGTCGAACATAATATCCGTGAAATAGGATTAAGCGAGATTTGTAAGATCATGGAAGTGATTCCACAACTCATAAAAAATGTACACGTTGAAAATGAGTTTAAAAACGCCGTCATGGAGCATCCTTCCTTAGTCTCTTTGATTTCGGATACAGAACGTGAACTCGGATTGGATGGACGTGTTCTGGTACGCGCCTCAGGCACGGAACCGTTGGTGCGTGTCATGTTGGAAGGCATTGATCAGAGTCGCATTGACGATTATGCGGATAAGTTGGTCGCGGTCATCGAGAATATTCTTGTTGAACTGAACGAAGACTCATCTGGCGATTAAGCCTGATTCTTTAACACGAGGACACTTTAGTGACGAGAAAAACCAGCCTTCGCTTTATTATGATTCTACTCTGCGTCAGCGGAGTGTTGCTTATCCTGTCAAAAACGAGTGTTTTGCCGTCTCCCTTTGGCGGTTCGGCGCGATTCTTACACACGCTTACCGATCCGAGCGCAAGCGGTTCGGAATCATTAAATTCTTCTGAATCGCAACAAATCGGGGCGCCTTATGACACGGATCCTCAATATCCCGGTCTAAATACCACCGGAACGGAAAGCATCAAGCAATGGATGGAGCTTCCCATAATAGGGAATGACCCTGATGCTCTTGATGATGCCGGCGAATCATTGCGTCGCTGGCCGGATGAACTTTCGATTCCGCAGCTTCACAATCCGGATCTCAACGCCATAGCGGCACAAAATGGTGATTCTCAACCGCTTAAAGGGGTTACCGTAATCTTGAGCGCGGGGCGGGGAGGTGAGGATACGGGAGCCATCTGGGGTAAGGGCGCCGACGCCGTGATGGAAAAAACGATTCTTCTTGATCTTGCGGAGAAGACAGGAGATATTCTGATCAAACGGGGAGCGACGGTCGTTCAAACGAGAACGACTGATGAATCGTGCTCCTATTTTTCAGTAGTAGCCAAAGCGGCCGACGTTGCCTTGACACGTTACCGTGATCTTGCGATCGAAGCCAGTTATCATCCCGAGCCTATCGATCAGCTCCGACTTTTGATGGGGGATGTGATCCGCATCAATGAGAACAGTGACGCTTCGGGCGGACGAGGTCTTTTCGGAACAATCGGAACACCGCCTCAATTACGCGTACTTTACGACATTGAATATCAGTTCGCAGATATCATTTTGATTCATCTAACGCTTGGATTTGACGAGGACGATACATCCGTCTCAGGTGCGCAAGCTTACTATATGTCTGCCGATTTTGTATCTAACGTTAACAACGGTTATGCGGAAGGGCAAGACGCTCTGAAGCTGCCCCCGAACTACACACTAATCAACAGTGCCGGAAGAGCCAATCTGGCGTTATTGCTGAAATCACATCTCGCGCGTCTTGAGCCAATGCTTCGTCCGGTAGACGGACAGGAATCGGGCCAACAAATAGATCTTGCCGTACTTCGATTGTCAAACTTCGTTTCTGCCGTTTTTGAGCCGGGTTATCTTTCCAATGAGTCTGATCGGGCGATTCTGACATCTGACGACGGCCGTTCAAACATCGCGCAGTCCATTGCCAACGCCATCTGTCAATATTACGCGTACCCGATTGGATAGAAGCGGCAGCTAATAAGATGCATTATTGATAAGCCATCCCATCATAATTGTGCGTACCCGTTTGGGTAAACTATATGGCTGATAAGATGGCGCTTTAATATGTCATCACTTCAAAATGTGCGTTTCCAACAGTGCGTCAAGTGCTTTAATACTTCCAACTCTTTTATAATGACCGCGATTCATTTTGATACGCCGTATGAAAAGAGACGAAAATCACGAACATCGAATACAAAAGTGCGCAAGTAAGGCGCCAACTTATTCGCTTTCAGTTCCGAAAGAATTGCTTGCGCTGTTTTTTCTTCTGAAATTATGATGACCGAGTCGCGGGTGGACTGCGCCAACTTATCTAGCCAGCTATCGAAAGGGGAAGAGGTTTCACGTCCGTGCATGATGGTCGCGCCTCGTCCGCCCGCGGCCTCCGCACAAGCGACAATGTCAGCAGCGTGTCCGCGATCTGTAACGGCAATCAACCCGACATATTGTGGAGTTTTCGGTGATTCTGATGAGGCAGATGTAGATTTTACGTCTTGTTCATTTAAAAGATCTTTTTGAGATGTAGCCTTTTCATCGACAATAAGGTCTTTTTCGCATACTCCGGTTTTACTTTTAAGATGATGTGGCTCAGCGAACGTACTGTAATCGTCATTGTGTTGATAGATCCCGGATACAGCATTGATACCCGTCGTATACAGGACGCCGCGACCCGGTTTTTCTGTACGTAGAGCCTGGTAAATGGTGTCACGAACGGCTCGGCATTCTTCCGTTTTCGAAATGATGATGACGATCTCTTTTTCAGGAACAATTTCGAAATTAAAGGTCTTTCGCGTGTGATCTGCAGAACCGACGGCTTCTAAGATTGAGGCGCCTACAGGGTGGCTTCGTCGCGCTTGTTCGACGACGAGTCGGCCTTCGCCTGCATTGACGATCGCGACAACCATAGAATACTCCGTAGATGGTGGCGGTGCAGCAGTTGCCGGATTTTGGATCCAAGCAATGCCGCCCATTGAACGAGAGAGTGTAAACTGATCTTCTATTTTACGAAGAAGTTCAACGCTTTCCTCGATGTCCACCCGCAAGACTGCGAGCGAACGCTTGACACTGCTCAATCCCAGTAAATTCAGCAGGTTACCGCTAATTGTGCCGCTCGCGTTGATGAAGAGAGCGGAATCGGCGCCATGTTCCAGCGCAAAAAGAGCCATCGCTTCAGTGCGTTTCGGCGTTGAAATGATCGAAAGAATGGCCTTTTCGTCCGTTGTATGAAAAATCGATGTTTCGACGTTCGTTTCGTGGCATGTTGTATTGTTTGTCATCATACATCGTCTCCTTCTTGTTTGAGGGGAGGCGTCAATTCCCGAGATGGCATTGTGCTTTCTGTAGTCTGATCTGCTAGGACAGAGTCACCGGAGGTGACTGCTGCATGCGAAGGTTCGGACAGGCGTTCCTGTTTCTTTTTCTGAATGACCGATATTATGCCCAGAATCTGGAGCGTGACCAGAGGCGCCATTGCGACGAGCGCAATGACACCGAATCCATCAATTAACATGTTCGCGTAGGGAACCCCCCTTGCGGCACCTTGTGTAAAAGCAAGAACGAACGTCGCCGTCATGGGGCCTGAAGCGACCCCACCGGCATCGAAGGCAATGCCGAGATACAGTTCCGGTGTAAAGAAACTCATGATCATAATTAGGATGTAGCCCGGCAGGAGAATGTGCCAGAGTAACAGATGCTCGACGTAGATGCGAACGACGGCAAGCGCGACAGATACACCGACTCCGACCGCTAGAAACGTAAGAACGACTTTACGGGGGATGATTCCGTCGGTCACTTTTTCAATTGATTCAGTAAGGACGAGAACGGCCGGTTCGGCAATGACGGTCAGCATGCCAAGGAAGAGTCCCGCAAGTAATGTCATCCAAGGTTGTCCTCTATCAATCAGCATTGAGCCTATAATGCGTCCCGTTTCCATGAACCCGCCCATGACGCCAATGGTGAAGACGGCAAGTCCAGTCCAGCAACAGAACAGACCAAAGAAAATAGGGGCTGAGTCGTGACGACGAAGTTTGAGGACTTTGAGCTGCATGATGACGAAAACGATCGCCAATGGTGCAACACAGAACAGAGCATCGCGAAAAGTTGGTATTGCGTAGGCAAGATACGGTGCAAAAAGTGAGTGCGTCACAGCAACCGTTTCGCCCGTTGCTAGGGACGCGTCCGCAGGCACACTGACCAGTGTGCCTTGGGAGAGAACAGCCAGAATTGCGCCGGCTGAAGCGAGGCCAACGAGACCGAATTGGTCGCGGGCATCTTCGCTTTTAACGGCCGTGATTTTCGAAACGCCTGCAGCAAGTGCCAGAATGAACGGAGTCGTAATGGCGCCTGTTGTCGCGCCGGAAGCGTCAAAGGCAAAATTATGGAATATCGGGTCATTAAAAATGGCCAGTATCAAGATGATAAAGTAAGCTACCCAAAGTACCGTGCGTAATTTTACACTCCTTACAATCCGCCAAAACCCGGTCATGACAAGAAGCCCGACACCGACGGATACAATGATGACCATCGCAAACTTGCCAATCGCTCCGCCTGTGAGTTCCGCAACCTCTGTCGCCAAGATTTGAAGATCCGGTTCGGCGATGGAAATCAGAAAACCAAGCCCAAGTCCACCTGCCATCAGCCATGACATTTTTCCCGTGCGCACGAGCCGTTCGCCTGCATGCTCACCTATGGGTGTCGCGCCGAGGTCAACACCGACAAGAAAAATGGCTAGGCCGGCGATGACAAGAAAGGCACCGATTAAAAACTGCCCGATCATGACACCCGAAAGCGGTGTTGCGATGAAGTGGAGAATAATAACGAATAAGGTGATCGGAAGCACTGAAGAGAGAACTTCCTTTACTTTTTCAGTAAAAAGACCCATGAAACCTCCCGTCAATCCTATTGGCGGATCAAACTGTCACTATACTGCGCTTGCCCGATCGCAACATGACCAGCGCGACTAGAACAGTGTCTTTCTGTTGCCACAGGCACGCCATCACAAAAAGAACATGACAGCTGAGCTAAACATTAATTTTAATTGTAACGAAAAAAGAGTCATTCGTCTTGCTTTTCTTTACTGTTTTTAATAGTTAAATTATTCGCGATTATCAATATGGGGAATGATATGAGGTTGCCTAATCAAGCCTTTGACTTGTTTAAACTGGTATTCAGCGCTATTCAAGAGGTCATTGCAATCCTGATAAATAGAGTAAACTGAGCATCTCCAACCCATTTATCTTAGACGCTAACTCTGATTTCTCGGGAGCTGAGGGACAGAGTTAAATAGAGAACACCAACTTTTCTCTATCCTGCTTAATTCTGCTTTTGTTGTTCAACTCATTTAATCTTCTGTTTTTCGAACTAGGATGTATACATTGTCAATAGACAGACGGTTACACTCAACTTAATATTTATGCGAAAAGAATCATACAGATTCAAAATAGACATAAGGAGATAGAAAACATGGGACGTTTAGCTGGAAAAGTCGCTATCATTACTGGTGCAACATCCGGAATGGGTCGTGATACGGCTTATATTTTTGCCGCTGAAGGCGCAAAGGTGGTCATTGTAGGTCGAAACGAAGAGCGCGCTAAAAAAGTTGTAGATAAAATTAAAGCTGACGGCGGCGAGGCGATGTACGTTATCGCTGATATGAGTGATCTTGATAATGTGGGAGCGATTGTCGACAAAACAATTGATGCCTACGGAACCGTTGATATTCTATACAACAACGCCGGTATGCTTAGCTTGTCAACCATTGAAGAAATTACAATGGACGAGTGGCAAAAAGTCATGAACGTTGACGTAACCTCCTCAATGATTCTTAGCCAGAAGGTTGCTCCGATCATGAAAGCGAAGGGCAAAGGCGTTATCCTTAATACCGGTTCTGTTGCCGGAACGAGTGCACGTTGGGGCCCCGTCGCCTACTGTACCGCTAAACACGCCATGAACGGTCTAACCAAGGCGTGCGCTCGCGAACTCGGACCGGAAATTCGCGTCAATGCTATCTTGCCTGGGGCGATCGATACAGCCATGCTGGACAGCGTTGGCGGCGTAGATGCCATGCATCACATGACGGTTGTAAGTCCTCTGAAGCGCGCCGGTACCGGAAGTGAAATCGGAAAGGTAGCGCTCTTTCTCTGCACGGACGACTCCTCCTTCATGACGGGACAATTGATTCGCGTCGATGGCGGCGTGGATGTCTAATTGACAAATACACTGTTTACTACATTGCTGATCTGCCAAAACAAATATGCTTAAAAGCCTCTGCCACTCGAACGGCAGAGGCTTTTTTTGAGTGCGACAGTTATGCGTTCAAACATTTAATTGACAGAATGAGCGGGTTCAGTTAGGATAACTCATGCGCCTGCGTAGCTCAGTCGGTAGAGCAGCCGCCTTGTAAGCGGCAGGTCGGGAGTTCAAATCTGTCCGCAGGCTCCAACCTAGAACGCAGTTATTGATA
>JAAZJH010000059.1 GCA_012800435.1 Clostridiaceae bacterium
ATTCGCTTTCACTTTCGTCCGGATCGGCGAAAAGGCCAAGCCCCTTGTGACGAAGGAGCGGCATCGCTGATTCGCGCCACACGGTGTCTACAAGTGAGCGTGACCATTCGTTAAAGGCGGCTTTTCTCCGCGTGTCCGACGGAAGTGGGGCAAAACGTGCGCCTTCCGGCACATCCGAAACAAAATCAGCAGGTTCTTTCTCGAGAGATACCGGCTTCTTCCAGTCGCAGATGACGACATCGTCTCGAAGCGGTGTAAAGCGGGATACACTTTTCTTGTGCGCAATACCTTTTTTCTCATCTTGATAGTAAATTGTTAAATACCCTGCAAGATGGGGTCTGTAAAGATCGCCCGGTCTGCCCGGCAGAAAACCGACCGAAACGCCGCTTGGCACCGTCTGCGGATTTAATGACGAAGGCGTTGCTGAAACGCCTACTTGCTCAATAGTATGGATTGACGACGGTGCGATCGCCTGATCTGTCGTTCGAGGTGAAACAGGAACATCGGAATCCGCACGTTTTTGTTGTGATGTCAGAAGGCGAATTTGCTCTCGCGTTAGCGGACCAGCGAGATAGGACATGCAAAAGCGTGTTTTGAAGAGGACGGGACGTCTTTCGCCGGCAGAACGCATCAGGAACTCGCGCGGCGTAAGTCCGGCGATCAGCGACTCAAGCTCGGACGAGGACATTCCATCTAAAGCCTCATCGGCCATGCCTTCCAATAGCCGTTTGCGATCCCGTTCTGTTGTCAAACGCCCAACAAACCACGTTCCGATGTTGCTTAATCCTTTATAGTCGATGTCGCCGGGATTCTGTGTCGAGAGCACGATTCCAAGTCCGTAAGCGCGAGCCGTTTTCAGAAGCGTAAGCAGCGGCTGTTTTGACGGCGGCTTCGCGATCGGCGGGAAGTAGCCGAACACCTCATCCATATAGAAGAGCGCCCTTAGCGAGGACGTGCCCTGTTCGGTCCGCATCCACGTGACAAGCCTATTTAAGAGAAGCGTTACGAAAAACATGCGCTCCGCGTCCGGAAGATGCGCGATTGTCAGGATAGAAATTTTAGGACGCCCTTCCGGCGTATAGAGAAGACTGTGGATATCAAGAGGTTCGCCTTCAAGAAAAGCGGCAAACGACGGAGAAGCAAGCAGATTATTGAAACGAAGCGCTAGTCCGAAACGGTCTTTTTCCGGCAGATATGTCTCAATATCCATAACGCCGACTGTTGCAATGGGCGGTGTACTGATCCATCGGATCAAAGATGCAAGATCAAAATCTCGATCCTCCAGCCAAGCTTTTCTTATTAAAATTGTGAGAAAAACGTGTTCACGACTCGTTACCGGATCAGCGTCAATGCCGGCAAGGTGGAGCAGGCTCGTCGCTGTCGTTGAGACAACACTTTGAAAAAGCTCCGCGTCCTCAATGATGGCATCGGCAGGCTTCCGGAACATACCTTGAAGAGACAAAGGGCGACCGAAGGCGCCGCCCGGTGTATAGAGCGCGAATTCAGTATTATGCCGCATGGTGCGGATGCGTTCGCCGCTTTGCATCGTTGAAGCAAGTCCCTCGCGCCATAGAGCAGCCTTTTTCTCAGCGAGTTGTTCGACCGTTAAGCCGTTGCGCGCCGCTTCTTCAGGATGAACCCACGGCACAAAATCCGAAGGCAGAAGATCGGGGAAGGATAGCAAAAGATTGCCCATGTCTCCCTTGGGATCGACTACAATCGCCGGAATACCGTCCATTGCGGCCTCTTCGAGAAGACAAATGCCCAGTCCGGTCTTTCCGCTTCCCGTCATGCCGACACACATCGCATGTGTCGTAAGGTCGCGTGAATCGATCAGCATATAATCTGCATGTCCATCTCCATCGGAATCATGATGTTCCGTTCCGATGTAAAACACGCCCAACTTCTCAAACGTTCCCATTAAATAACTCCCCCAAGAGATTCCAGTTCGTCAAGGTCAGGATGGCAACGCACAGGTTCACCGCCAGCGCGAAGCGCGTTTACTACATCTTTAAGACCGCTTCCTGTGCAAATACAAGTCACCGTCTCGTCGCTCTTTATGATGCCCAGTTCTACCGCTCTGCGAACACCGGCGAACGCTGTTACACCGGCCGGCTCGCCGAAGATGCCTTCTGCGCGTCCTACTGAGCGCATCGCTTCCAGAATCGCTTCATCCGGCACGGCGATCCATTCGCCGTGTGATTCAGCGACCGCGCGCAATGCCTTAATCGGATTGCGCGGTATGCCGACCGAAATTGAGTCGGCGAGCGTATTCTCTTCCGCAGGTTTTAACGGTTCGTTAGCGCGTGCCGCGTCGACGAATGGCGAGCACCCGGTCGATTGGACACCGAGAATCTTCGGTATGCGGTCAATAAGACCGAGTTTATACAAATCACGGAAACCATTGTAGACCCCGCCGATGGTGCATCCGTCACCGACAGAGACGGCGACCCAGTTCGTCGGCTCAAAGTCGAGTTGCTCCGCGATTTCGAACGACGCCGTTTTCTTTCCCTCAATCATGACGGGGTTGATGCCGGCATTTCTGTTGAACCAGCCGTATCGATCTATTGCGGCTTTTGATAAATTGAAGGTATCGCGGTAATCACCGATAACGGAAATAACGCGCGCGCCGAACACGAGCATCTGCGCAAGTTTCCCCTGTGGAGCACGTTCCGGTACAAAAATCACGGATTTGAGTCCTGCTCTTGCGGCGTTGCCGGCGCATGATGACGCAGCGTTGCCCGTCGATGAACACGAGATTGTGTCGTAGCCGAGTTCACAAGCTTTTGCGACAGCGACCGCGCTTGCGCGGTCCTTGAACGATGCCGTCGGATTGAGTCCGTCATCTTTGATGTAAAGCGCCTTGAGTCCGAGTTCATCGCCCAAACGAAGCGAGCGGTATAGTGGTGTCCATCCTACGCGTAAGAACGACGAAAAATCACGATCCTCAAGCGGTAAAAACGCCCTATAGCGCCAAATGCTGTTGTCATAATCAGCCATTAGACTTTCACGGCTCACATTTTTTCGTATAACGTCGTAGTCGTATTCAATATCGAGGATGCCCTTCTCGCCACATGCCGGACAGGTCAGCAGTTCCTTTTCATAAGGGAAAAATTGGTGACATAAGGTGCACGTGTAACCTCTCACGTGCGGTAGATCGGACTTCTCTCTTATCGGTTTTTTTTCCTTCATTTTTAAGAATATCCTCCCTGAAAATGTAGTCGCTCTTGTAGTCGTTTTTTGTATGAAGATAACTTCCTGCAATGTCAGCATGTCGTCTGAATATTGCCGGAAACAAGGCGGACAAAAGCACTTAATCTTGTGCTATTCAGTTTATCACAGGACGCCGGAATAAGACTTGCTGTAGATGACACACGAGGATCTTGACGAGCCAAACTCAGTTCCGAATCAAATAGAGAAACAATATGCGATATTCAGCGCTCATTTGGATCGACGATTCGTTTATAACTTGCAAAGATTGTATAATAAGTGCTGTTATGCACGATGCTAGGATCTTTTTCACTATAAAAAAGAGACATCGAGTTGATTGTGGCCCAATGAAAACCGCGCGACAATATAGTCGGAATGACAGGTCGTTTACTTCTTGCCTGTGTGCTAAAATGATGTACATGAGCACTACATACGCGTTACAAGCTAAACCGCATCGCGGGAAAAATAGAAGATATGCCCACCGTGAGAGCGGCGAATGTGAAGACGGCATTGGGTTATGTCGCCGTGAATATGGCGAGTATGCGGCCGGGGCTTTGACTGCGTTGTGCATAAAAGATTGGTTGTTGCGACGACTTAAGGTGACGTCCATGAAATGTTAAACAACATGGAATCCAAACGTTAGTCCTTTTTTTGCCTGTCGCGACCACTTGACCGACAGGCTTTTTTAAGTAAAAACAACGACATGAAGGAGGTGCGGAGATGATCGATACACGTCAAAATGAAAACGTCTTCGAGCAGCTCGAGTATTATCTTGAGCAACGCGATTTTAAGTCTTTAATTGCCGCGTTACGCGATGAGCATGAAGTTGACGTCGCGGATTTTATGGATATACTTCCCGATGACAGAACCGCGTTCGTCTTTCGCATGTTGCCGAAAGAAATGAGCGCAGACGTTTTTGCGAACCTTGAACCGGACACGCAACGGCGTGTTGTAGAGTCTTTCAGTGACGCGGAAACGACAGCGATGCTGAATGACCTTTTTATTGACGACGCTGTCGACTTTATTGAGGAAATGCCGGCGAATATGGTGAATCGTCTTTTACGTCTGACACCGCCTGAAAAAAGAAACACGATCAATCGCTACCTGAAATATCCGGAAGATTCTGCAGGAAGCATCATGACGTCGGAATATACGCGTCTGAAAAAAGATATGACGGTTGCTGATTCAATCGCGCATCTTAGGGAATTCGGTGAAGATCGCGAGACCATCTACACCTGTTATGTCACCGATGATTTTAGAATATTGGAAGGTGTCATCTCCGTGCGCAGCCTCCTTCTTTCAGATGACACGGAAGTGATTGCCGACATCATGCAAAAAGAGATCATCTTTGCCACAACCGATATGGATCAAGAAGAAGTCGTTCAATTGATGCATCGTTACGATCTTCTGTCGCTTCCTGTCGTCGATAGGGAAAATCGACTCGTTGGTATTGTCACGGTTGACGACGCAGTGGACATCATCCAAGAAGAGGCCACGGAAGACTTTGTAAAAATGGCAGCGATGTCGCCTTCTGAACGGCCATATCTGAAAACACCCGCATGGGTTCTTGGAAGAAAGAGGATTGTATGGTTACTTTTCCTTATGTTGTCCGGCATGCTTAACGGTTTAATTCTCCAGTCGAACGAAGTTGCCTTTGTTGCCTATCCGCTACTCGTTTCCTTTATTCCAATGCTAACGGACACCGGCGGCAACGTCGGCTCACAGACAAGTACGTTGATGATTCGCGGTATGACGCTGGGCGAAATAAAATTCTCAGATATATTTAAAGTCATTCGAAAAGAAACGTCGACCAGCCTGATGATGGGCCTGATATTGGCAAGCATCAACTTTCTCCGCGTCTTTTTGTTAGACGGAAGTCTCATTGCCGCGATAATTCTTTCGATGTCAATGATGGTCACCGTATTTGTCGCGGCGTTTATTGGAGGTGTTTTGCCCCTCGTTGCCAGCAAATTGAAAGTAGACCCTGCCATCATGGCCGCGCCGCTCATCACGACCATTGTCGATGCGATCTCGCTCTTTATTTACTTTAGCATCGCGAGAGCTCTTCTGCCCATATAGTTTATTTAAGCTGTGCTATAATTAATTAATTATAAGGGTTTTGGAGGTTCGGATGAACTCTTTTTACCGAGCAACAGAAAAGCAGTCTGAAGATATTGTGTTGCCCGGTTCTCAAGTGAAGCGCGTTCTTATCACCGGCGCGAACAGCTACATAGGCACATCCATTGAATCCTATCTATTACAATGGCCTGATCAATATCATATCGATACGATCGATATGATAGACGAATCATGGCGTCAAAAAAGTTTTGCCGGTTACGACAGCGTTTATCACGTAGCCGGGATAGTGCACCGGGATACTAGCGCCATAGGGGGAGTAAACAGACGTCATTATTACGCTGTCAACAAGGTGTTTGGCAGTTTAATGTATGAGCAGGAGGGTGAAAGAATCGAAGGAGAAGTACCTTTCGAGGAATCTATCGTGCTGACCGAAAGAGACACGACAACATAATCAGCAATCTGTGAAAGTGCAGCGGGTGTACTTTTAAACCAGTTTTATTTTTATAAATTAAGACAATTTGTAACGCATTTTTCTGGTAAACAAGGACAAAATTTTCAGATAAATAATTGTGAGATTTTAAGAAAACCGCTAATAGTTTTTTAGTAAATTCGCTAATCGCTTTTCGGATGCGACGTTGTTAACTCTTCGATTTTTCGTTCCCGTGCCTTTCTAACTTAAAAGACGAAGCTACAGGAATTTATGAAATGTCCCCAATTGCTTGGATATATAATAAGTGACTAAAAAAATAATGAAACGCAACCATACAAATAATCGGTACTGTCAAGTATTTTTCGCACATTTGTCTTACTTGGTAATTTGGTAATGTTTTTAGATTCTCCCCCGGGGGAGAATCTAAAAACGCGGCGCGCTGTTAGGCTCCTCTCTCTTCTTTTATCTCTTGTTCATGTGTCTCCAAATGCTTCATATTCATGTATAACTTCGAGCCCCACATCGAGTTCTCCATGTACCGTAATCGGGCACATACGAGCATGAGCGCCGAATGACCGTCAGGGAAAGCTCCCACGACGCGTGTGCGGCGGCGAATCTCCCGGTTCAATCGGCTGACCGTACCTGCGCTGACTCTCGTACCCCACAACGCTTGTGTAATATCCTCTACGCGGCGAACCGATACACCCGCAAGGTACATCTCTACCAAGGCTTCCTCGACGCTGATCTCTCGCTTTTGGTAGCGTTGGATGATCGCCGTTTCAAAGGTCAAGGTTCGAAGCTTGGGCATCTTCAGTTCCACCTCGCCTGCACGTGTTAAGAGCTTGCGCTTGTAATGTCCCGCACGTGTGTCTTTGCGGGCTGCCGTGCGCTCATAGCGACGAGCGTTTGTGAGCCGATCGGCCTCCTCTTCCAAAAGAACGTTCAGGGTATCTTCCACACTCTTGCGGACAAGTTCGTTCAACTCTTCCTTTATTACGCCCTCATTCAATTGTATAATTTTCTCAGACATGGTTCCTTTTCCTCCTTGGTTTGTCTTGTTGAAAAA
>JAAZJH010000082.1 GCA_012800435.1 Clostridiaceae bacterium
GACAAAAACGACTTGGTAGTTAAATACACGCTACCTGAAGGAGATAAGTCAATCTATGTCTCCAAATATAAACTTTATCTTCCTACTGAAGAAGAATTGATTAAAGAATTAAACAGAGAGTATGTTCTACTCAGCATGAACAGCAAAAGCCCGGTAGATGAACAATAACAGCATCAACATTTAAGCCGTGTTAGAGCAAAATCGTTGAAAAACAAACAACGGAAAGAAATCAGCCCCAATTAGCAACTTAAAGGGTTCTACAAGATGAAAGATCATCACCAACATGTTAAAGGAAACATAAAAGGTTAAAGTCAATGACAAAGATATATGCAAATCATTAGTTAGCGATGGAGAAACTATGGATATTTTTGGCAAATCAAGTACTGTTGACCATGTGATAAGACGATTCGATCGTTTAGCAAAGAGTGGAAATTATGTATTCAGAGGATACAGCAAACAAGATGAATTGCTCCCTGCTATTTTAAGAGACAAGAAGAGTTATATTAAGTTAGAGAGCGATTTTTTAAAAGATTTTGAAAAATATGGTAGTAATTATTTTCATGCAACAACGCCGATCGATTTCATGTCCTATGCACAACATTTTGGAATACCGACACGCTTATTAGATTTTACCCACAATCCCTATATTGCACTCTCATTTGCTTTATATAACCCAAAGGGAACAAACTATATTCATGATGAAGACAAAGAGTATTTCTACATTAGATACGCTTCTTTAGATGATAATTTGTGTGCGTATTCAATTAAACTTAACGATGATATCTACAACAGCAAGTTTACTCGCACCGATTCTCTAGCTGTTAAAGCCTGCCATTGTATTGATAGTGTCACCGATTTATTTGGTAAAAACATACATAACAGAAGCGTCAAGTCATCATTTGATTATGAAGACATAGAGAGCGGTGAAAAATTAGAAGAAAAGAAAAAAATGCGTGTAATATTATTTATTGATCCAAATCAAGCCAATCAAAGAATCATTATGCAGCAAGGGCTGTTTATGTTCCCCTATACTTTGGGAGAAGAGGAACATTTAAAGATTTTGAAGAGCAATTCGAAATGCATCAAGATCCATAAAGATCTTCGCGAAGAATTAATTCACTATTTAGATGTCCTTGGATACAATACATTTCGTCTAATGCCGGACCTAACTAGCATCTGTGAAGCCGTAAAACGCAGAAATATGGACAACCTGCAGAAGAAAAAAGTAATCAAAACAATTTAGCGCTTGGCGGGAGTAGAGAAAAAACCTTTCTAATAGAAACATTTGTGTATCTCCGTGGAGGTTATAACCTAATGATCAATATTCGCAAACTAGAAAGTGACCTTTGGGAATCCGCAGATTTGTTGAGGGCTGGATCTAAGCTCACGTCAAATCAGTACTGTATGCCTGTACTTGGTCTTATCTTCCTTCGGTATGCATACGGCAGATTTAAGATTGTAGAAGCTGAGATCCTGAAAGATCGTCCGACCAGAGGAGATCGTGTGCTGCCAGTTGAAGCCAGTGACTTCGCGGCAAAGAGTGCGATCTTTCTTCCAAAGGAAGCACAGTATGACTATCTTGTGAATCTTCCAAATGATATTTCTTCCGCTTCGTTGCTCAATAAGGATGGTCACGCAATGACCAGCTTGGGTGAAGTGGTCAACAATGCGATGCAGCTGATTGAAGACCAGAGCGAGCAGCTAAAAGGTGTCCTTCCAAAGAGTTATACCGACTTTTCAGATGAACTCTTGTCTGAGCTTCTTCGCATCTTTAACAATAGCGCCTTCGATGAAATTGGCGGAGATATTATTGGTCGCATATACGAATACTTTCTTAATAAGTTTGCGAAGAACATCGCTTCTGATGATGGCGTGTTCTTTACACCGAAATCATTGGTAAAAATGATTGTAAATGTTCTTGAACCTTCAAGCGGTATACTGCTGGACCCGGCTTGCGGCTCAGGAGGCATGTTCATTCAATCCGGAGATTATGTCAATCAATCCGGCATGAATGTGAACAGCACAATGACCTTCTATGGTCAGGAAAAAGTAGAATACAATGCACAGCTCTGCCTTATGAACTTGGCCGTTCATGGTCTTACCGGAAAGATAAAATCCGGCAA
>JAAZJH010000060.1 GCA_012800435.1 Clostridiaceae bacterium
TAAGCGCCGGTGCTTCGTCGCACAAATCCGCGTACTATTCAGCTTTCGTTCATGATACATCGCCCAATTTGAGAATGTCAACGAAAACGACATCGTACCTGCAACGGCAGCAACGGCGATAACTTAGCACGATCATTTTCAACGATCACATTCATCTTAAACGATCTCCTCTCAGAAGTGCGGCCACTTCCACTGATCTTTTCGCACACAACCCCTGCTGTGGCCAATTTTTCGATTTTATTTAAAAAGATAAACACACCTCTAGGAAAGTAGGGTGTTTATTTCTAATAGATTTGAGAAATTGACCACAAATCGAGATAAATAGGTTTGTTTTCTATATTAATCGAAAAACTGACCGCGCAAATTCCGAGGGTAGGACTGTCTTCCTAAATTATCTAAGAATATGACCATGATCTTCTTAGAAAACTGTTTTTCTAAAATATCTCAAAAAATGGCCACGCACAGTAAACGCTCCACTTGGATGTCAGTTTTTCTAAACGATCTTAAAAAGTGACCAAGCTTAGTGTTGTGGAACTGGTTTTCCTAAATTAATCGAATAATTGGACAATCACCAGGCGAAAACAGCCATATTATCTAAAACAAATCAAAAACTGACCACGAATACAGAACACTCAACTTGGGGCGCTCGAGTCGGGACGCTAGGAAGTAGATCTCTCAGAAAAACACCGAGCGATTATGCCTTTATTATTCATTTTTTGGGCTCTGTGAGGGAACACTGAAAGCATCAGCCTGAACACCAAATTAGATTTGACGGATTTTTTACATATCCTTTATTAAATAAGGAAAAGTCGTGTAGTAACATCGTCTAGAGAAAATTATTTGGAAGCAATTTAAATGAGCAATATAAATCGGAGACAGTTTAAATGAAAAATATAGAAATACTGATCATGGAAGTGATTCTGGCGGCTGTTTTCGTCACACTTGGCCTTACAAATATGAAAGTCCTGTTCCTTCAGGGACCCAGAGTAATGACGATTGTTCTTGGTATCATGGGTATGCTGCTTTGCACTATCAGTATCGGCAAGTTCATATCAACTGCGCCCGCCCACCCCTTAACGATTTTGGGCTATGTCGTCGGAGTTGTGGCATTAACCGCCTTTGTTACTCAGGTTTTCAAGATCGGAATCCCTGTGCTGGAAAATCCTAAAAAGGCATTAGTTATCTTGGCAGTCGCCTTGGTGCTAAAAGGTTTCATCGCCCGACTCCTGCCACTATTGCCCGCGACCACGAACTCCTGATGGATTTTCGATAGTTTCAAAAGTCCTGCAGACGCGCAAGCAACCCTTCATCAAAAGAGAGTCGCTGAACATCTTTAGCGTACGGTCTATCCCCAATACGCACGCAGTCTCTCACCAAATGAGATACGTTAGGTTGCTTGGCCGACGCTCTATTCTCAGTACGCGTACGAAACTCTCGCCAAATGAGATCAACTTAGAAACTTCACCGAGGGTCTATCCTCAATACGCTTACGTATTCTCTCATCAGATTAAATTGTACTGTCTAAATGCTTTTTCGTAGGCTTCGCGTTCTGCCGGCTTATAGCAGCAATATGAGATGGTCATCTCGACGTCGGGATGGCGATCAAGCCATTCCAGCGTGGCAGACAGCGCGACAACGGCCGCTTCTTCAAGTGGATAGGCGTAAACGCCAGTTGAGATACTGGGAAAAGCGATACTTTCACAATCGTGCTCCAACGCAAGATCGAGCGATTTTCGATAGCAGGAGCCCAGCAAGACAGGATCGGTCGGCGAGCCGCTATACACAGGGCCGACCGTGTGGATGATGTATTTGGCATTCGTCAAGTTGTAGGCGCCCGTGATTTTGGCCTCACCGGTTTTGCAGCCGTTTAGTTTTCGGCATGCCTCAAGCAGTTCCGGCCCCGCCGCTTGGTGGATGGCGCCGTCGACGCCGCCACCGCCGAGAAGTGTCGTATTCGCCGCATTCACAATGGCCTCCGCGGGCATGAAGACAACACCGCCATCGACAGCTTTGATGTGTGCCTTCCGCACATTGCATTCTAATTCGGAAACACGACCTTGTACATTCATGTCATAATTCATATCCCGCTCCTTTTAAGCCTCAAAGACGTCATAAATCGTTCTTTGTCGCTTGCTTCTTTTGTAATTCGAGGACGGCTACATCACGATCTCGTCCCACCCCCTCCGCAACTCAAATACAGCACACCGCTAACTTGATCCTACGCTCTTGCTTCGATTTTTATTTTGTCAGGGCAAGAGACTACTTTTTGCCACCTTCTGCCACTTTTTTCGGATACCATTTCTGAAACCATACGGTAAAGACTCCCATGAGCAACGGAACTATCGTATTGATCGCTCCGATGTAACGTCCTGCCTCAGTGCGCACAATGAAATAGGTCCAGATCGAAGTAAGTAAATATAAAATACCCCAAGCGTCCGTCAAAATACGATTTGTTTTTATGAACAGAGGATTCCGCAAAGCCTTGTCTCCGCCGTAATTTAACAGTCCAAGTATTCCATGTTTGAGAATAACGACACTTCTCCTTTTGCACGACAACCATACTCAACAAGTGGAGCATCTAAGTTATGTTCCACTCATTGAATACAAGTCAAACGATTATCAGGAGTCACGTGTAATAGAATGGGTAATATTTACTTGGAGTCCATACCTGAAATCTAACGGTAATACTTATTTTGAGTCCATGCTTATAATCCAACGCTAATATTTACTTGGAACCCATACCCGTTGGATTCCATTTTTGGATTCTAATTATAGAAATGGAACGTCGCCTCAAGGGATATGCTCGTATGCTTTGGCGATGCCGGCCGCAACTTTCGAGTTTGTTATAGGCAAGAATGAGATTTCTTTCGTAAAACTCGCTTTCCGTCGCCTCAAATCAGCGCCGCGTACGCCTTGGCGATGCCGGCAGCAACTTTTGCGTTGTTGTAGGCAAGGACGAGGTTGCTTTCGTAAGATTCGCCTTCCGTCACTTCTTTGATCTCTTTGAGAAGGAATGGCGTCAGTTTCTTACCGTGGATGCCTTGTGCATCCGCTTTCTCAATGGCCTCTTCGATCACGCGTTCCATCGTTTCAAAGTCAAGTGCACTTTCTTCAGGGATCGGATTACCGATAAGCACCGCGCCCTCTAGACCAAGCGTCCATCTTGCGTGCAGGATTGCTGCGACTTCTTCGTAATCTTTGGCGTTGTAATCCACTTGATGGCCGCTTTCACGACAGTAAAAAGCGGGAAAACTCTCCGTCCGGTAACCCAATACAGGAACACCCATCGTCTCCAAGTACTCCAGCGTCCGCCCGATGTCGAGAATCTGTTTCGCTCCTGCGCAGACGACGGCTACGGGCGTATGTGCCAACTCTTGAAGGTCTGCCGAAATATCCATCGTGACCTCTCCGCCGCGATGCACGCCGCCGATGCCTCCCGTTGCGAACACGCGAATCCCCGCTGCCGCAGCGATAATCATCGTCGTCGCCACCGTCGTCGCGCCGGTTTGCCCCGTCGCGATGCAGACAGCCACGTCTCGACGCGATACTTTAATGACATCCTCCGGGTTGCAGATCCGTTCACGCTCCGTCGCATTAAGGCCAACCTTCAACTTGCCGTTCATGATGGCCGTCGTCGCGGGCACGGCGCCTCCTTCGCGGATAATGTCTTCGATCTTCTTTGCAAAATCCAGGTTCTCCGGGTAGGGAAGGCCATGACTCAAGATTGTTGATTCGAGCGCCACCACAGGCTTTGTTGCTTCGAGCGCCTCTTGAACTTCATGCGCAATTTCAAGATATGGATTTATCTTTTTCATAAGACAGTTCCTTTCACCAATAGGATCTTTGATAGATTGTTGATGTTTTACTTTCTTTTTATTCCTTTTGTTTCATTAGTTTCAAATATGAAACGCTCTTTTTTTGTTCTTCTACAATTGTGCAACGATCTTTTCACTACTCACAATCCAAAACGTGCAGTTTACCACGATGAACTTTTGGTTGCTCGTGACTTCGTATTGTCTTCTCACAAAACGAAGGATCACATCGACACACGATCTGCCGACAGCCTTTAAAGGACAGCACATCACTTATCATCACGATAACGCTCGAGTGTTTCAAGAACAAACTCAGGACTCATGTTCGGATTGATCGTACTAACCGACAAAATCGCGACTATACCGGACGCGAGCGCAAAGTCAAGCATCTCCGGCAAAGGCATGTCAAGGAGCGTGCCGTAAATAAGTCCTGCAAAGAACGCATCGCCGGCACCGGTGACGTTGTCGACGCTCTTCATGGTTTTCAGCTTGCGAAACATTCGGCGCCCCTCTTTATCCGCCGCGTAACAACCGCGACCGCCTAGCGTCACAACGACCCGATACAAGTCGCTTTCCAGCACTTTGTCACACGCGCGCTCAAGCTCGGCGTCCGTGCGCGCAGGCAATCCGGCAAGTACTTCGAGCTCGGCGATATTCGGCTTGATCGTATGGCAAAAGCCCATCACTTCTTTGACGGTTTTCGCGTACGTTGTCGATACCGTATCTGCGAAAACGGGAACACCGCGACAAATATCGGTCACAAGCGACGTCATCACCTCCGGAAGAAGACAGCCATCCGTAACAACGGCATCACTCCTTTCAAAGATGGCGCGCTTATCTTTTAGATAATCAACAGTAAGATGGCGCATGATGCGCATGTCGGATACGGCCACCTGCATCTCGCCATCTGCGTCTAGGATATTGAGATAACTTGATGATTTCGCATCTTCAACCGTCAAAAAATGGCGAGTGTCAATTCCGGCCTCTTCACACGCTTGACGAATCGCATCGGCAAAATAGTCGTCACCGACTGCAGTAATCAGCGATGTCTTCGCGCCTAGCCTTGTCAGATTTTCGATGATGTTATGAGTGACGCCGCCAATCGAAACGGAAATCTCACCCGGATTCGAATCTCGGCTTATCAGTGCCTGAAAACTTTTACCGCTCACATCAAAATTGGCGGCACCTACCCCCACAACGCACGGCTTTTGCTTTAACATGATCGCAACCTAGTCTCTCTTCTTTGATCCGACGACCTTCATTTTCATCCGATGACCTTTTCAAAAGATCAGTAACGCTCATGAGCGCGACAACTAAGCACTACAACACGGCACTGTGTGGAGCTGATTGACTGTACGTTGCCGCAAAAATTGTTTGAACACAACGACTGAACATCATAATGCGGCACCGGAAAAAGGAACCACTCATTATCGCTACATGATACTTGTGCAGTGCTTCCACACCGCTACCATTAAGGTAATTCCATTCTACCACGGTCCACTTAAGAGGAATCGCTTTCAGACACGCACCATATGGCTCTCACACTCGCCATGCCTATACCTCGGCGCAGCGATGGAGAGCCGTTTATATTTGTCTACGTGAGTTACACGCGCGCGAAGTTTATAAAGGATTCCCGAATAAGTGGCCCAGCATCTTCACGTGAGTTACACACGCGCCAAGTTTACACCTCGGCAGCCAGACTGCGCTGATTGATTTGCAGATACGCTACCACAGTCAGGTTCATAGCGATCTTGAACAGCGCCACGGCCCACATACCGACCATATCGAGCAGAATGCCAGCCACCGCCATGAACACGATCATGCTGATGGGCTGCATCATGTTCAGACCGCCGATGGCCGCTCCGGTCTTATCGCGCGGGGCAATCTGCGTAACAATCGCGTTGGGAACAGTTGTCTCACCCGCAAAACCGATGCTAACGAGTATGGCAGGCAACAGCATGAACATGCTGAAGGGGTTTTTGCAAATTGCGATGAACGCAAAGCCCACCGTCGCGATCATGCACGAGATCTTCAGTGTGCGGATCTTGCCGATGCGATCCATGCCGATGGCAAATACCGGGAATGCAAACAGACTCACA
>JAAZJH010000005.1 GCA_012800435.1 Clostridiaceae bacterium
GCACAGGCGCGGTCAAATATTCTCTCCTTGTTATGATCCCAAATGTAAATCTCAATGTCCGCAAGACCGGCTTTACACAGTTCAGGGTAAAGAAAGAATTCAAGAAATCGTTTTTCTTCTTCCGGAGTGTATAAACAGCTATCCCATGTTTGCGTCGCATTAGGTTCATTCTGGATACTGAGGGCTGTAACATTGATTCCTCTCTCTCTGAACTCGGTAATATACCGGCAAAGATATCTTGCCCAATCAGCGTAGTATTCTTTCTTTAGGCGTCCGCCTCCAACCCTACTTTCGTTTGTTTTCATAAAAGCAGGCGGCGACCAGGGCGACATCATTACGGGTAAAGCTTCTCCTGCTGCCTTATAAGCCTCTTTAATCCAATAAATGATTCTGTTTTCAACGCGTTCAAGCGAGAACGAATCGAAATTCAAATCTTCAGGATCATCCATAGCAACATAGGTATCTGTCGAAAAATCGCAACTGTCAATATGGGTGCGGATGAGACGATAACCTATTCCTTCGGATCCGAAATATGCGTTCATGACCTCACGGGACAAATTTTCGGGCATTCTTTCAAGTGTGGCGGCAACGGCATCCGTTATGGCGCCGCCAAAACGCCTGATTTGCTGGTATTGAACGTCAGGGTAAATATTTAACAAATGGAGTTCCTGCTGATTCTCATCCTGTTTAACAGACAAGGGAAACGTAAGTGATTTAGGATTTCCATCTACATAAGTTGTGACGTTTTGTTTAGCTGTCATTGATTTATCCGCCTTATTTTAAAATCATGCTGTTTACCGATTTAGGTTCCAGTTCAAAATAGTATTGTTTATCCTCAAGTTCAAAAGCAACCGTAAAAACACGGCCAAACGGGTTGTAAAGCTGCAGTACGAACGAACTGTCCGGATTTTTGAAAACCAAACTGTTGCCGGCATACGAGGTTACAGGCAATTATAAAATTAATCAGATTATTTGCATAGATTGTAATCTATCCCGTCTAGATCATTATTCTCAGTTATACCGGAGGATCTTTCATCCCAATAAGCGGTTCCTTAAGAGGCAACGTTACCGTTATACCGAAGGATCTTTCATCCCAATAAGCGGATTCTTGAGAAGCAACGTTACCGTCTTGTCGCTTAGAATATGATATTCTCGAAGTCAATAAAGGAGTGTGTTCTATGTTTTATATTGGATGTCATTTATCAGCTACTAATGGCTACCTTGCTATGGGTAAAGAGGCGCTCTCGATTGGAGCAAATACGTTCCAGTTTTTTACTCGTAATCCGCGAGGAGGATCGGTGAAGGCACTTGATCTCGACGATATGGCTGCGTATAACCGGCTCGCCAATGAGCATGGTTTTGGCACAATTGTCGCCCATGCGCCCTATACGCTGAACCTCTGTTCTGACAAACTGCGCGTCCGCGAATTCGGACGCGAAGTGATGCGTGACGATCTTGAACGCCTGCAAAATATAGATCGTGTTGTCTACAATTTTCATCCGGGAAGTCACGTCGGACAAGGGGAAGACGCCGGGATAGAAATGATCATTGAGGCGCTCAACGATATCCTGACGGAGGATATCAAAACGCCGGTTCTTCTCGAAACGATGGCCGGAAAAGGCAGCGAAATCGGCTATAAGTTCGAGCAGCTCCGGCGCATCATCGATGGCGTTCATTTGAAATCTAAGTTGGGCGTCTGCATGGATAGTTGCCATATCAGCGACGCCGGCTACGACGTGATCGGAGATTTCGATGCCGTGCTGGATGAGTTCGATCGCATTGTCGGACTCGAGCGACTTTATGCCTTTCACTTAAACGACAGCAAAAACGATCCTGCAAGCCGCAAAGATCGTCATGAGAAAATCGGTGAAGGCACTCTCGGTCTCGATACTATCGTCAGTATCATCAACAATCCTCGGATTGCGCATCTCCCCTTTGCGCTCGAAACGCCTAACGATCTCAATGGATACGCAAAGGAGATCGAGCTTTTGCGCGCCCGCAGAACAGTCTGATCGAAAAGGCCTGCGTATACGCACCGATTGCTTTGTTGTTACGTTAGATAGCTTGGATCGTCGCCCTTAAGTCACGTGATTTCCTTTTGACATTGAGCCGCCTATCCTTTTCCCGGACCGGCGGCTTTCTGTTTTCATATGTTCTGTCAGATCTTATGTTCCCTTTATCGCTCTTGCTATTTTATCTCTTGACGAGGGAATTCTTTTCCTTATTGAAATGTTCATTTTCTTTATAAAGTGACACACATGTCCTAGATTTTTTCTCTTATCTCTTTATGTTGAAGTGAACAGCGTGTAAAGAGCACCTCAATGATGGTGTCTTAGGGAGGCGAAAAGACTTTGCGGACATAAAAAGTCTCTCTTTTTACAAATGAGCACCGGACGATATGTTTTAATCGGTCGATGGTGAATATGTGATCATTAAAAACGGTAAGATGCCTGATATTAAGGCATTTCAGACAAATTTCAAACACTTTACATGAATTTTACACAACGTACCATGAGGACTTTACATTACATTCGTATGCTGAGTATGGATACCGTGATGGTGTCTGAAATTAAAAACGATGTCAGTCGCCGGATGACTTGTTCAAAACAATGATTAGACAGTGCCAGATGGCCGACGACTCGAAACGAACATTATTTACGAAAAATAACAAAGAAATGGATGAACCACAGCAAATTAATTCAACAATACAGAGGTTGTGGTTGGAGAAAGGAATGAAATGATGAAAAAAAAGACAGCTCTTATCGTAGTGCTTATAGCCGTAGCGCTTCTTATCGTAGGTTGCGGACCTAAAAAAGGCGGAAGCGTCTCGACGGACGGATCCACATCGATGGAAAAAGTTATCGGTGCGCTTGGCGAAGCTTTCATGAAAGACAATGAAGGCACCACATTCACCTACAATCCGACTGGCTCCGGATCCGGTATCGAAGCGGTCAAGACCGGTCGTTGCGACATCGGGCTTGCCAGCAGAGCGCTGAAAGAAGAAGAGAAGAAAGACGGGCTTGTTGAAACGACGCTCGCACTGGACGGTATCGCGATGATCGTCAGTCCCGAGAATCCGGTCGGCGATCTCACCATCGAGCAGATTGCGGACATCTACACCGGCGCAATCACCAACTGGAAAGATGTTGGCGGCAATGACGCGGAAATCGTTGTGATCGGCCGCGAAGCCGGCAGCGGTACTCGCGATGGCTTTGAGTCAGTAACGGGCACGAAAGACAAGTGCACCTATCGTCAGGAACTCACATCCACCGGCGACGTCATCACGACAGTCTCCTCCAACCCCGACGCGATCGGTTACGCCTCTCTGGCATCGGTTAAAGACAGCGTAAAAGCGGTTGCAGTGGGCGGTGTTGCTCCGAGCGAAGATACAGTTCGCGATGGTAGCTACAAGCTGCAGCGTCCGTTCGTCCTCGTGACGAAGAAAGACGGGAAGCTTTCCGAAACGGCACAGAAGTTCTTTGACTTCGTGACATCAAACAAAGCAAATGACATCATCTCCGCGTCAGGCGTTGTCCCTGTAAAATAATCATCATCGCAAAGAAGATTAAAACGTCTAAGGGAGGCAGATTCTTTCTGCCTCTCTGCTTGTAAGATCAAGATCTGAAGCAAGATCCAAAATCTGAAGCAAGATGCAAGGTCTGAAGCAAGATAAAGAGCATCGCAGATCGACACGATCTTCGAAACGGAGAGACTGACAACCTAAAATATAATGGCGGTTCAAAGGTATGACACGGAAAAAAGAGAAAACAGTGCAAGAAAACATAAGAAGAAAGCGCGTTGAGAGGATCATTCACGGCATTTTCTTGATGCTTGGCTTGATTACCGTCGGATGTGTGCTTCTTATTACCATATATCTCGTTATATCCGGAATTCCGGCGATGCGCACGATCGGTTTGAAAGAATTCCTTTTCGGGCAGAAGTGGGCATCAACGGCGGCGGAGCCTAAATTCGGCATATTGCCCTTTATTCTTACCAGCATTTACGGTACGGCAGGAGCCATTGTGCTTGGCGTTCCGGTCGGCTTTTTTGCAGCGGTGTATATCGCTAAAATAGCGAAGGGCAAGATTAAATGGCTGCTTCAGTCGGCCGTCGGCATGCTTGCGGGCGTTCCTTCGGTGGTCTACGGCCTCGTCGGCATGATGGTCCTTGTTCCCGGAATTCGCAAACTATTTAAAGTGCCGGACGGTGCCAGTTTGCTCGCATCCATCATTGTCCTAGCGATCATGATTCTTCCATCTATTATCAAAGTTTCCGTAACGGCTTTGGAATCAGTGCCCCCGGAGTATGAAGAAGCCTCCCTGGCAATGGGCGCCACCCCGATCGAAACGTATTTCCGCGTGTCTGTTCCATCCGCGAGAAGCGGGATTGCCGCGGCGGTCGTACTGGGTGTCGGCCGCGCCATCGGCGAAGCGATGGCCGTTATGATGGTTGCCGGCAACGCGCCGAATATGCCGACACTTTTTGAGAGTGTACGTTTTCTGACAACAGCAGTGGCAAGCGAAATGTCGTATTCGTCAGGGCTTCAGAGGCAAGCGCTCTTTTCCATTGCATTGGTGTTGTACTTCTTCATCATGCTCATCAATGCGGCGCTCAACTTCTTCCTGAAGCGCGGCAACGTAAAACAGTCATGAAAAAGATGAAACGTAGATCTCAATATCGGACAACGATCGTACAGTGTGAGAAACAAAAACAACACCGGATATGCAACAAGGTGAAAACGATATGAAAACAAATCAATTACCAATAAGGCGACGAGCTTACATCGCCACGATGAAAACGATCATGTGGATTTCCGCATTGATTACGTGTGCGCTGATCATCGGAATCATCGTCTACGTATTCGTCAAGGGAATACCTTTTATTTCATGGGATCTGCTCTCAACGTCGCCGACTTATATTCCACATCATATAGGTATCTTACCGGACATCATGAATACGATTTATATCGTGATCGCATCCCTTGTGGTGATGGTGCCGCTTGGCGCAGGAGCTGCGATTTATCTTGAAGAGTATGCGACCAATCAGAAAGTCGTCGCAGTAATAGAATACGCGGCTGAAACGCTCTCAGGTATTCCGTCGATCATCTACGGTCTTGTCGGAATGCTGTTTTTCTGTGAGTTTGCCGGATTAAGAACCTCGATTTTAGCCGGCGCGCTGACGCTCGTTATCATGAATCTTCCCTCCATCATGCGAACGACGCAAGAAAGTCTGAAGACTGTGCCGCAAAGCTACCGCGAAGGCGCTTTTGCGCTCGGCGCAGGAAAGTGGCGCGTGATCCGAACCGTCGTTCTTCCGGGCTGTGTCGACGGCATCATCACCGGTTGTGTCCTGGCGACCGGACGTATTTTGGGAGAATCAGCTGCGCTTCTTTTCACCGCAGGCTTCGCGCATGCGCTGAATGGCTTTTTCCAAGGACTTATGAGCCCGGGCGCGACGCTGACGGTGGCGCTTTATGTGTATGCTAAGGAACAAGGAGAGTTCGGCGCGGCGTTTGCCATCGCCGCAATCCTGATGGTACTGACGTTGGGGATCAATTCTCTGGCGATGTGGCTTGAAAATCATTTCAAGAAATTGCGTGAACAAGGATATCCACAGGAGAAATCAAAGGAATAAAACGAATGAATGCATCAGATAATCATAACAACGAGACGATTATTTCAACGAAGGATCTCTGTGTTTGGTACGATGATTTCCAGGCACTGATCGACGTTAGTATGGAGATCCCCGAGAAAAGTATTACGGCGTTGATCGGGCCGTCCGGCTGTGGAAAATCCACATTCCTTCGGACGTTGAATCGCATGAATGACTTGATCGACTGCGCCAAAACAACCGGGAATGTGTACTATCGCGGTCAGGATATCTTCCAATCTTCGATGGAAGTCAGCGAGTTGCGACGTCATATCGGAATGGTTTTTCAAAAGCCGAACCCTTTCCCCATGAGCGTCTACGACAATATTGCTTACGGTCCGCGCACGCACGGCATAAAGAGTCGCGCGAAATTGGACGATATCGTAGAGCGTTCACTTCGAAACGCGGCCATTTGGGAGGAGGTGCGTGATAAGTTAAGGCAGAACGCACTCGGCCTTTCAGGCGGTCAGCAGCAACGCCTCTGCATCGCGCGTGCCCTTGCCGTTCAACCGGATGTATTGTTGATGGATGAACCAACGAGCGCGCTTGACCCAATCTCGACAACAAAAATTGAAGAACTTATCTTACAATTAAAAGAGAACTATACCATTATAATTGTGACACATAACATGCAGCAGGCATTGCGCATATCCGACGGAACCGCCTTCTTCCTGCTCGGCGATCTCATCGAGTACGGATCGACGGATGTCATCTTCTCAACACCTTCGGATAAACGCACAGAAGACTACATCACTGGGAGGTTTGGATAATATGAGAAGCCGTTTTGTTAGACAGCTATCTCGGCTCAATAAAGAGCTGATTGAAATGGGCGCACTCTGTGAACTCGCGATCAAGACGGTCTCGGAGGCGCTGACGAACCGCGACTTTGAACTGGCGGAGACATTGTACGCGATAGATGAGGAAATTGATCAAAAAGAACGCGATATCGAAGCGCTGAGTCTGAAGCTTTTGCTCCGTCAGCAGCCGGTCGCCGGTGACCTTCGACAGATATCCGCGGCACTCAAAATGATTACCGACTTGGAGCGCATCGGTGACCAAGCAGAAGATATCGCTGAGATTATCGTCCATCTTACAGACAAAGATGATGATCTCGAATCGGAACTGTCAGGCATGGCTAATGCAACGATGAAAATGGTAACGGACAGCGTCGATGCCTATGTCAAACGCGATCCGGAGCTCGCACGGGCTGTCATGGCCGCCGACGATGTCGTAGATAACTACTTTTCGAATATTAAAAAAGATCTGATTGACGCGATTGCCTCAGATCCGGAATCCGGAGAATACGCGCTCGACATCCTGATGATTGCGAAATACTATGAACGCATCGGCGATCATGCTGTAAATGTCGCAGAATGGGTCGTTTTCTCTATTACAGGTATACACCGGACTACAGAATATGAAGAGAGTATGTCGGAATGATTTGGTGTGTGGAAGATGATGCCAGCACTCGTGACATTGAAGTATACGCGCTTCAGATGGCGGGGTTCGACGCACAGGGTTTTGAGGACGGCGCTTCATTTTGGAAGGCGTTAAAGGAACGTCAGCCGCAGCTTGTGGTGCTTGATGTTATGCTTCCCGAAATCGACGGAATAGAGCTTCTTCGACGCATGAAAGCTCATGCGCAGTACGCTGACATTCCTGTTGTCATGGCCACCGCGAAAGGTGCAGAATATGATAAAATACATGGCCTGGATCTAGGTGCGGATTATTACCTTGTTAAACCGTTCGGCGTCATGGAGCTGGTCTCGTGTGTGAAAGCGGTGCTTCGCCGCTACAAACCGAAAACGGATAAGGTGCGAACTTTAGAAGTCGGCGGTGTGGTTCTGAGTCCGGAAAAACACACGGTGACCGTCGACGGAGAACGCGTTAAACTTACAAATAAAGAATTCGAACTGCTTCGTCTCTTTCTGTCTCAGCCCGGCATTACGTTTACACGCGATCAGTTGATGGAGCAGGTTTGGGAAACAAGCTATCGTGGCGAAACACGTACGGTGGATATGCACATCCAAACTTTACGCCAGAAACTCGGCCCTTATCGAAAGCTGATTGAGACGGTAAGAGGTGTCGGTTACCGGTTGGAGGCAAAACAATGAAAAAGAAAATCTTCGGCAGCATCATGTTGATTGCAACGACCGTCTTGATTGCCAGTTTTGTCATCATCATCGGTTATCTTTACACCTATTTTAGCAGCGCAGAAAAACAACACATCAAAGATGAGTTGAATCTTGCCTGCAGCGCTGTTGAACTCAACGGAATCGACTATCTCGAAAAAGTAGAATCCCATCGCTATCGGCTAACTTGGATCGACGCAGAAGGCCTTGTCCTCTACGATAGTGTTGCCGATGCGAAGGAACTTGAAAACCATGCCGACCGTGCGGAGTTTATTGAAGCCATGGCTTACGGCGAAGGAGAGAGCTCCCGCTATTCATCGACGTTGCTTGAAAAGCAGATGTACGTCGCGCGCCGCTTGAAAGACGGTTCTGTCCTGCGCATTTCGATCGGTGTTGCGACGGTCGGACATCTGGTGCTCGGCATGCTTCAACCTTTTGTGACCGTGCTTGCCGTCGCGCTGTTGTTGTCCTTGTTGTTTGCCAATTATCTGTCAAAGCGTATCGTCGAACCGCTTAACAAACTTGATTTGGACAGCCCGCTTGAAAATGAAGGGTACGACGAAATTGCGCCACTTCTTGTAAGGCTTAACCAACAACGTCTCAAAATTGACGCGCAAATGCGCAATCTTCGTCGTCATGCTGATGAATTCCGCCAGATTACTGCGAGCATGAGGGAGGGACTGGTGCTCATGGATACGCGCGGTACTATCCTCAGTATCAATCCTGCCGCACAGCGCCTTTTCAGAGCCGATGAAGACTGTGTCGGCGAGGATTTCCTGACGGTAGATCGTGATCCCGGTATTATCGCCATCGTAAAAGAGGCTCTGGCGACAGGTCACGGCGAGATGCGAGCGGAGCGAAGCGGGCAAGTTTACCAGTTTGATGTGAGTCGTATCGAATCGGAAGGTGAACCGATCGGTGCCGTACTCATTGCCTTTGATATTACTGAAACAGAGCGGGCGGAACGCCACCGCCGCGAATTTACAGCAAACGTTTCCCATGAGCTGAAGACACCGCTTCAGGGGATCATCGGGAGTGCGGAACTCATTGAACGCGATATGGTAAGGCCGGAAGATATGCAGCGGTTTGTGGGACATATCCGCAATGAAGCACAACGCATGGTCACGCTGATCGGTGATGTCATCCGTCTTTCTCAACTCGAAGAGGGCGCTGACATGCCTGTAGAGCCCATCGATCTATTCTCATTGGTAAAAGAAGTCGCGCGCGATCTCGAAGATCTTGCACAAGAACGTGGCGTTGACGTTGCCGTCAAGGGTGAATCCGTCACGATTAACGGTGTGCGACTGCTCCTTTACGAGGCGGTTAGCAATCTTATCGATAACGCCATAAAATACAACGTGGAGAAGGGAAGCGTTCGAGTTAAAGTAACGTCTGATAATGATGAAGCGAAAATCGTCGTTCGTGACACTGGTACCGGCATCGCGAGCGAGCATCTAAGTCGCATTTTTGAGCGGTTTTACCGTGTTGATCGGAGTCACTCCAAAGCGTCCGGCGGCACAGGGCTCGGTCTTTCTATCGTAAAACATGCCGTACAATATCACGGCGGTAAAGTCGACATCGAAAGCGAGCCGGATCACGGCACCGAGATAACACTCATTTTTCCTCTAACAAACCATTTAGACCACATCGTCGCCGGACGCTAAGAATCGTATAGAAGAAACAGAAGAGACTTCTATTTCATTACAGAATCTAAAAACGCCTGATATGCTATGCGGTACGTCAGGCGTTTTTAGCGATTGTCGCTTTCAACATCTCTTCGGCGAGGATAGGGTTGGCGCGACCTTGCGTTTCTCTCATGACATTGCCCATGAGTGCACGCAATGCCGGTGTCCTGCCGCGTCGATAATCATTGACGGCGCGAGCATTCGAATTAACCGTCGCATCAATGATAGATTGAAGCACTTCAGGATCATTGATCTGCGCGAGATTGTTTTCTTCAACATACGCTACGGGGTCTTGATCTTCCTCCAGCATGACTTTCAAGACTTTTCGACCGGTGTTGCTGTTTATGATGTCCTTTCCCAACAGGTCGGCGAGCGCGCCGAGCGAGATAGGCGAGAGTGGCACTTCCGTTTCGTCCTCGCCGAAAAGCGGTGATAAATCGGTCAAAATGAGGTTAACAAGTGTCTTCGGATACGATGTTTCTTTTACTGCCTCCTCAAAGAAATCAGACAGATCTTTGTCAGCTGTCAAGCGTTCCGCTTCGTAATCGCTAAGTTCATACGTATCCTTATACATCGCTTTTCGCTCATCGGGAAGACGAGGCATCGATGCCAGAATACGTGCGATCGTTTCTTTGTTGACGAGGACTTCGCCAATATCGGGATCCGGGAAATACCGGTAATCTGCTGCGCTCTCTTTCTTGCGAAGAGCGCTCGTCTCTCCCGTCTTCTCATCGAAACGGCGTGTCTCTTGGATGATAGTGCCGCCTTCCTCAAGAATGGCGACTTGACGTTTGAACTCACTTTCGATGGCACGCGCAACAAAATTGAAAGAGTTGATGTTCTTCATTTCGACGCGTTGGCCAAACGTCGTCTCGCCTTTCTTTCTGATCGACAAATTGACGTCACAACGAAGAGATCCCTCGTTCATTTTGCCGTCGGAGACGTCCGTGTAGCGCACGACGGCACGCAGTTTGCGGAGAAACGCCACGGCTTCTTCACTGCTTCTAATATCGGGTTCGGTTACAATTTCAATGAGCGGTACGCCGCAACGGTTACAGTCGACTAGAGAGTGATCGTCGTGGTGGATCAGTTTACCTGCATCTTCCTCCAGATGGATACGAGTGATTCGAATTCGCCGCATTCCGTTTTCCGTCGCAACATCCACGTAACCGCCCGTGCAGATAGGCGCGAAGTTTTGTGTCACCTGATAAGCTTTCGGTAAGTCGGGGTAGAAATAGTTTTTGCGATCAAAACGGGAGGACGGCGCGATGTCGCAGTGCAGTGCAAGACCTGCGCGAACGGCATATTCGACACATTCGCGGTTAAGAAGCGGCAGTGTGCCGGGCATCGCCAAGCATACAGGACATACCTGAGTATTCGGAGGCGCGCCAAAAGTTGTCGAACAGTCGCAGAATAATTTTTGCGGTGTTTTCAGTTCAACATGGACTTCAAGACCAATAACGCTTTCGTAATCAAGGACACTCATGATTATTTCCATTCCTTAGTTCGTGCAAAAGACGGGGTCGAGGCAAACGTTCGTGCGCGTCTTCATAGGCAGTTGCCAGCATGTAGAGTCGCCCTTCCGAAAAACGCGGTCCCATCAGTTGAAGTCCGATCGGCAGTCCTTCTTGAGTAAGTCCGTACGGAAAGGCAAGTGCGGGCAGTCCCGCAAGAGGCGCCAATACGGTGAAGCGGTCGGAAGAATATTGACCATTGAGCGATTCGCTATTTCGCGTTCCAAGCAACGGTGCAGGTCCCGTTGTCACCGGCGCCAAGATGGCATCACACGCGTTAAACAGTGTGTTGAAGGCCTGAATCACTAAAGTGCGGATGCGCGCCGCTTTCTCGTAATAAGCGTCATAGTGTTCTTTTGAAAGCAGATAGCTGCCAAGTAACACGCGGCATTTAACCTCCAGGCCGAGCGCATCTGAACGTGAGAGCATGTAGATGTCATCGACGGTCTCGGCATCGGCGGCACGATAGCCGTAATGAACGCCATCGTAACGGTTGATGGCGGAATATCCCTCGGCACTCGTTAAAAGATAGTACGCTGCAAGCGCTTCTTCCAGATGAGGGAATGACAACGACACTACGCGGGCACCTGTCGATTCATAGAATTGAAGTGCGTGTTCTAGGGCGCCGCGCACTGAAGGATTGAGACCTTTTGAGAATTCCTCGACATAGCCGATAACCGGGTTGCCGAACGCATTCTCGGTCGCACCTACATAACCGCCGTCCGGCACGGGTGCGAAGCGAGAGGCCATACCGTCTTTCGGATCGCGTACGGCAATAGCGTCCAGCACCGCAGCGTTGTCGCGTACGGTTCTCGTGATGGGGCCTGCTTGATCGAAAGAGGATGCGTACGCCGTTATGCCTCGGCGCGAGACTAAGCCATAAGTCGGACGCATGCCGACAAGACCGCAGAATGCGGCAGGCTGACAGATCGATCCGCCCGTATCTGTGCCAAGCGCGTATACCGCTTCACCTGCCGCCACTGCCGCCGCTGAACCGCCGGAGCTTCCGCCCGGTACGCGAGACGCATCGTAAGGGTTATGGGTGACATGAAAGGCGGAGGCCTCGGTTGAATCGCCCATTGAGAATTCATCCATGTTCGCTTTGCCGAGAAAAACGGCTCCATTTTTGCGCAAACACGTCGTGACATATGCGTCATAAGCCGGTACAAAATTTTCCAGCATGCGCGAAGCGTTGGTAGTACGGATACCCGAGGTTGCGATATTGTCTTTTAATGCCATCGGAATGCCGGCAAGCAGACCGGGATCATCGCCTTCTCTAAAGCTCATGTCGGCTTCTTCCGCCATTGAGAGCGCGTCGTCTTTGGTTACGGTGATGTAGGCGCCGACGGACGGCTCTAAGCGCTCGATGTTATTAAGAAAAGTGCTGGTGATTTCATATGAGGAAAGATCGCCTTTTCGGAGGGCTGAAGCTAATTCTTGTATTGTCATGTCGGTTATCGTCATGGTTTGCCTCTCATTCTACGACCGGAGGAACGACGATGAAACCGTCGCGGGTTTCTGCTGTATTGAAAAGCAGCTGATCGCGTGAAGCGCCCGGTATCGTCTCCGGAGTCAGGTAGACGCCTTTCTCGTCGGAGGGTGAAATCGTCATGGGCACGCCTTCCGTATCGACCGTTTGCATATTTTCGGCTAGATCAATGAGTTGTGTGAGACGATGATGAACAAGCCTTTCTTCATCCTGTGTGAGCGACAGGCGTGTTTGGGCTTCCAGTTCCGCAAGATTAAAGACCGGTGTTTTGCGCTTCGGTGAGCTCGACGTCTTATCGATCGTCTGAGCAGCATCAGATCCTTTCTCAAGTTGAATGCCGAGCACGGCAAGTTGCGCAGGATCAACGAGGGATGGCGCATCGGTCAACAGGCAGGACGCGTCTCTTATTTTCGGGAACGCGATAACGTCGCGCAAAGAGTCTTCTCCTGCAAGCAGCATGACCAGCCGGTCAAGTCCGAACGCAAAACCTCCGTGCGGCGGCGCGCCATAGCGGAATGCGTTCAAAAGAAAACCGAATCGGCTGTTGATTTCATCTTCTTCAAGTCCTAATGCCTCGAAAACTTTCTTTTGTATATCGCTTCGATGGATGCGAATGCTGCCCGATCCGAGCTCTGTGCCGTTCAAGACAACGTCGTATGATTGAGAACGTACGCGCGCAGGATCAGAAAGCAAATAAGGAAAATCTTCTTCGTAAGGCATCGTAAAGGGGTGATGTTGTGCGACCCAGCGGCGGTCTTCTTCGCGATATTCAAACATCGGGCAATCGGTAATCATGCAGAAGGCATACTTAGAGGAGTCGCGAAGCGCGAGCATGTCTCCGAGTTTAAGACGGAGCGCCCCGGTGACGCGGCGTGAAACATTGAGCTTGTCCGCTGAAAAGAGGACGAAGTCACCGGGCTTGGCGCCGACAAGACGCAATAATTCATCCATGTTTTCCTGTGAGATGAACTTTGACAAAATAGAATAAACTTCACCGTCCGGTCGCCAAGCAATCCAAGCCATGCCGCCCGCCCCTTGTGAAATAGCAAATTCAGTCAAGTGTTCGATCGTCGCACGCGTGAAGTCGGCTTTTCCGGGAACGGTGATCGCACGTACGACGCCGCCCTCTTCCGCGGCTTTCTTAAAAACAGTGAAGGAGGAGGTTGATGCATAGGAAGTGATGTCGACTATAGGAAGGCCGAAACGAAGATCAGGCTTATCCGACCCGTACGTATCCATCGCTTCTTGCCACGCGAGACGTCGGAATGGACGCTTTAACGTGATGTTCATCACATCTTGCATCAAATAACTGAACAGCTCCTCTAACAGAAGGAGCACATCTTCTTGTTCGACAAACGACATTTCAAGATCAAGTTGCGTAAATTCCGGTTGGCGATCGGCACGTAGATCTTCATCGCGGAAACAACGCGCGATCTGATAATAGCGGTCAAACCCGGAGACCATCAGGAGTTGTTTAAAAATCTGCGGTGATTGCGGCAATGCGTAGAAAGAACCGGGATGGACTCGACTTGGAACGAGGTAGTCGCGCGCGCCCTCCGGTGTGCTTTTTGTCAACATCGGCGTCTCGACATCAACGAAGCCTTGCTCATCCATAAATCGTCTTATCGAGCTGACGATACGGTGGCGGAAACGGATATTATTTCGAAGAATCGGTCGCCGAAGATCTAAGAAACGGTAGCGGAGACGCAGCTCTTCGTTGACGTCATCGGCATCCGCCGGATTAAACGGCAGATCATCACATGGAGAAAGCAGCTCCGCTTCTCGTACGCGCAGTTCTACGGTGCCGGTCGCGATTTTTGGATTGATCGTTTCCTCGTCGCGCAGCGCGATTATGCCTCGCGTTAAAAGCACTGACTGGTTGCGGACGCGCTCAGCAAGAGCAAATGTTGCCTTGTCGGTCAACATCGGGTTAAAAACGACTTGGAGTGTTCCTTCACGATCGACGAGATCAATGAAGATTACGCCGCCCATATCGCGCTTCGTTTCCACCCACCCACAAGCGCAGGCTTCGCCTCCAACATCTTTTTCAGAAAAAAGACCGCAGTAATTTGTTCGTTTCATAGTTTATTTGTGAAAAACTCCCCTAAATGCAGTTGCTTGCATTTTAGCACAATGCTCCGACGGCAAGAAGCATACCGTATTCCGGGGTGATATGATAATGTACAGGCCGATGCATGCCAATGAAAGGTGATGAATCGGTTTGCGGTAAAGTGACAGTCTTATTAATTGTCGAGGCGACCAATATGCTGTTCGCAGGGACATGTCCGGCACGGGGCAAAAAGAAATGGATGGCGAAAGGATGGCAAAGGGAGAAAGCCTTCGAAGCAACATTCACGATGTAGCGCTTATATTTGAAGGCGGCGGTATGCGAGCCAGCTATACAGCCGGTTTTGTGACGATGCTGCTTGAACAGCAACTCTATTTTGACTATGTAGCCGGCATTTCGGCAGGTTCCTCCCACGCGATCAACTATGTTTCGCGCGATATGTTGCGCGCGCGATTATCTTTCACGGATTTGGTTGAGGATCCTTCGTTCGGTGATATTCGCACATGGTTGCGGGGACAGGGTTTTTTCAACGCGGATTATCTTTACTCGGAATCGTCGCTTGCCGACGGCGTCATTCCGCTTGATTTTGAGACGTTTCAGAGAAATAACGCTGAATGCGTGATCGGAGCTTTTTTGAAGAATGAAGGGCACATGGTGTACTGGCGCAAACATGACTACAGAACGATTGATGACTTGACAATTCGAGCGCGCGCGTCATCCTCCGTGCCCTATCTCATGCCGGATACGGTGATTAACGGCAAAATGTATGTAGACGGTGGCATTGGCGACGCCATTCCAATCGATATTGCTGAACAAGACGGTTACGAACGATTTGTGATTGTGTTGACCCGACCGCGCGGTTATCGACACGAACCGCCGGTGCGCTTAGCGATTGTGGATCATTTCTTGAGTCAGCACCCTGTGCAAAAAGAGGCGCTTATGACGCGTTACTTGCGGTACAATGACACGCTTCGAAAAATTGAGCGACTTGAACGCGAAGGAAAAGCGTACATTTTTTATCCGGAAGATGTTCTCGTCCGCATGACGGAAAAAGAACGAGACAAACTGATGGAACAGTATGTCCTCGGGCATGAACATGCGTATAAAGAGCTTCCTTTGCTGCGACGTTTTCTTGATAAAGTAAAAAAGGAAAGGTCTGAGACGTTTGCGAAGACCGGAGATTTAAAAGCGCCATTGGATAGTGTTTTTGAACAAGCTAAACGCGATGTATTAGATCATAAAAAAGACAACGACGTGTCTTTTTCGAAATCCGCTGCTTCAAACTCGCATCAAGAGAAAGGCGAGGAGATAATATGAAGATAATCCACCTTGCCGACCTTCATCTTGGGAAACGTGTACATGAAGTTTCTATGATAGACGACCAGCGCGTTATGCTGGATTCAGTGATCGACCTTTGTCGTCACGAACAACCTGATGTTGTCATTATCGCAGGTGATGTTTACGACAAACCCATTCCCTCCGTTGAAGCGATCAATCTGTTCGAGTCGTTTTTGCTCGCTTTGTCGGCGCTTAACGTGATGGTTTTGATCATCGCAGGCAATCATGATTCCGGAGAACGTCTGTCTTTCGGCGACACGTTTTTCAGGAAAGAAGGCATTCATATAGCGGGCGTGTTTGACGGAGCGATCGAGCAGGTTGTTATCGCCGATGCGCATGGCGACGTGGTGTTTTATCTTCTTCCTTTTATACGACCGATGCATGTCCGCCGTTTTTTTCCGGAAGAAGAAATCTTCTCAACTGAAGACGCGGTGCGATGCGTGCTGCGCTCTGTCAGCAAGGAGATATCATCCTTAGGCGACACGGTTAAAGAAACGGAAGTCGCCGAACAAAATGTCATAGGTCCGACAACGAGGCATGTGCTCATCGCGCATCAGTTTGTCACTCGAAGCGGGTCTGCCGTCATACGTTCCGATTCAGAAATGTTGCAGGTGGGTACAACCGATCAAGTGGATGTATCTCTTTTTTCAGCCTTTGATTACGTGGCACTCGGCCATCTGCACGGAGCGCAGAGTTTGAAGGAAAACGTGTGGTATGCGGGCTCGCCGCTTGCCTACTCATTTTCGGAGGTCGAGCAGACAAAAGGTGCGCTTGTTGTAGAACTCAGTCCGGATAGTCCGCCGAGCGTGCGACCGGAACCGTTGGCATCTCTTCATGCGATGCGCCGTGTTCGGGGAAAACTTGACATGTTGCTAGCCGATGGCGAGCTGTTGGAGCAGAGGAATGATCCGTCACGCGAAGATTATCTTGAAGTGACGCTGACAGACCGAGGTCCTGTTGCCGACCCTATGAATCGACTCAAGGTGTTCTATCCAAACATCATGCGCCTTGTTTTTGAGCGCGTGAGAGGAGAGACGGAATATAAAGACGCTTTAGTAAACGACGAGGATCTGGGTGAGCTTGATCCGGCTGCATTGTTCGAGCGCTTTTTCGAGGAACGAGCCGAACGACCCCTCACGGAGCTTGAAAGAGAGATTGTTGCTGATGCTGCTAAGGCTGCAACCGATGCGTATAACATCGATGTTGATTCAGATCCTGAGGAGCTCGAAAACAGCATCGTCAAGCGTTCGATTGATGGATACGTGACAGTCGGCAGTGACGACGGATCGAGCAGAGGAGGCGCGTGATGAAACCTGTTAGGCTTGAGCTTTGTGCGTTTGGTTCCTATGCAGACCGCGTTGAGATTTCGTTCGAACACGTACAAGATCGCCTGTTTCTGATTTCCGGACCGACCGGCTCCGGAAAAACGTTGCTCTTTGATGCCATGATGTTTGCTCTCTACGATGATGCAAGCGGTGCCGCGAGAGGCAACAACACGCTCCGAAGTGATTTTGCTTCACCGGATGATGAAACGTATGTTGAACTGACTTTCCTGTTTCGAGGAGACACGTATGTGATTCGGAGAAGTCCTGCTTATGAACGTCCTAAAAAACGCGGCGACGGATTGACACTTCAGGCTGCGACGGTTGAACTTCGTTATCCGAACGGTCTCGTCATCGATAAAAAAGTTGAAGCGGATCAAGCGGTTGAAGAGTTGATCGGTCTTGATAAACACCAGTTCCGTCAAGTCGTCATGATCGCGCAAGGCGCTTTCTACGATTTGATCAGCGCCCCGAGCAGTGAACGCGTTCATATTTATCGGAAGCTATTTGCTACATACGTCTATCGTGCCATGGAAAACAGCTTTAAAAATGAATACCGTAAGGTAAGTGAACGTTCTCAAAATGAGCAGGAGCAGTTAAAAATGCTGTTTTCCCGATTTACGTTCTTGGAAGAAGATCCGGAGGAAAAGTCGCTAAAGGCTCGCTGCGCCGATATTATTAGCAGCGGTACAGTCTGGGACCTCGATCTGTTGCTTCCGGATTTAAAATGTTGCGTCCTGCAGGATAACAATATCCTTGCCAATTTGGAAGCATCGCTAAGCCAAGCGCAGGAGAACCTAAGTGAGACGACGCGCGCGCTTGACCGCGTCGTGCGAGACAATGATCTTTTGGATCAGTATGATGACGCACGTGACCGGGAAATCGAATTGAACAGAACGCTTCCCGAGTTTCAGAAGAACATGTTACGCCGTGATGCTGATATGCGCGCCCGGACGATCGTTGATCCGATCGCGCGTCTGCGCCTTCGTATTCTCCGTGACCTTGACAAAGCGGAACAGAACTTGAATCGTGCGAAAAATGATCTTAGGAATGCGGAGAAAGATCTTCTTGACTCAAAAAAGAAACAGGCGCTTTGTATTGAGCGTGAGCCTGAGCGCGAAGCTCTCATACTTCGTCACGACGCGCTTCTTAAAGAGCGAAACGCGCGTGAGGCCATCGTGCCTCTAATCCGTGAGAAAAAACAACTTGAAGAAAAAATCGCGTCGTTGCAAAAGGCGTGGAATGATCGTGCTTCTTCGATTAAGGTTTTAGAGGATACGGTTGTCTCAAATGAAGAGGCAATGACCGCGTTCGATGGTGTTGAACAGGCGTCTTTTGAAGCTGAACAGAATGTTGCCGCATTAAAAACCGATGTAGAACGCTCGGAAAGTATAAGTGCAGATTTGAATCGGCAAAGTGATCGGCTGCGCGAGCTTGAGGAAGCACGTCTTCGATTTTTCGAAGAGCATAGTCTTTGGCGAAAGAAGGAAGACGAGGCTGTTGAAGCGGAAGACAGCATGTTACGCGAACAAGCCGGTCTGCTGGCGCGCAAACTCGTCGAAGGTGATCCCTGTCCTGTATGCGGATCTACGTATCATCCCAAAATCGCCTGTCTTTCTCCTCATGCGCCGGATCGAGAAGAAGTTGCGGAATATCGCCGAGCTGCTGATAACGCCCGTAGTCAGGCGGAAAGCACAAGCTCCGACATTCGCGCTGCACGTGAAAGCATTACAGAGGCGCTCCTCCAGATTGAAAACCGCATCAATGAGCTTGTCGACATTTACCCTGTAGCATGTGATGATGCATTATCATTTGACGCCTCTTTATACGAAAAAGGTGCCGATGGCGATCAGGCATTTTCATCAGAAGATCATCTTTTCAAGGATTCGTCTTTCACAGAACTCACAAACACATATAAACACCTTCACAAACAGTTAGCGCTCCTTTCTACACGCCTTGTCGCACAGTTGTCAGAAAAAAAAGAAACATGTGATACACTGCGCGCCCGTCTGGAGGAAAGCCGAGTGCTCAACAAGACGATACTTGAAGGGAAACAGAGCATTTCAATTCTTCGGGACGAACAGGAAAAACAAAGACAGCCTCTCGTGGAAGCGCGCGAGCGGAACATCAAGCTCACGACAGAAATCGAAACTTCTTCCAAAGATTTTTCTGAAGATGACGACGATGCGCTTGCAAAGCAACTTCAAGAAGTTAAAGCGGCTTTGACCGCCATGAATGAAGTGAAAAAGGCATCAGAGGACGCGGTGCAGAGGACGTCCGAAGCAGAGGCACTCGCGCGTCGGACTGTTTCGCTCCACAATGAGCGTTACAGCCAATTGAAAGAAGAGATATCCGAGAGCGATATGCGTTTGCAAGATGCCCTGAATAAAGCGCGTTTTGAAGATGAAGCGGATTATAAGAAAAGTCTGCTCTCGGATGAAGCAAGAGCTGCTCTTGAGAAAGCGCTTGAGGCTGAAAAGGCTCAAAGGGATGCGAACATACGCGATATAGAACGCCTTAAAAAAGAAACAAAAGGCCTCATACGCAAAAATGCTGACGACATTCGCGCCACGAAAGTAAAAAATGAAGAGCGTGTTCTATTCTTAGAAAAGGAGCGTCGCGAACGGGCGGCCCAAGTTGATGCGCGTAGAAACGCTTTGAAGGACATCGAGCAAAGATTCAAATGCGTTAAAGAAATGTCGGCAAAGACGGCATCATTGAAAGAGCTTTCCGAAATCGCTTCCGGCACACGTGCCGGCACCGAAAGAATAAGTTTTGAAGCCTACGTTCAGACGTGGTTTTTTTCAAAAATGATTCGCCAAGCGAATATTTTGCTGGGAACAATGTCGCAAGGGCGGTATCAGCTTTGCCGAGCGGAGACAACGTCGGGTCGTGGAAGGTCCGGCCTGGATCTTTCTGTAGAGGATCTTTGGACAGCTCGCGTTCGACCCGTATCTTCCCTTTCAGGTGGAGAAAAATTTCAAGCTGCTCTCTCGATGGCGCTGGGATTATCGGATGTCGTTTCGGCATATGCCGGCGGTGTTGAAATCGATGCACTCTTTATTGACGAAGGATTCGGAGGACTCGATGAAGATTCTCTTCAGGATGCGATGGCCGTCCTTCGCGCTTTGACCGAAAACCAGCGCATGATTGGCGTCATCTCGCACGTTCCCATGCTCAGGCTTGCCATTGACGATCAATTACATGTAGCCATCGGGCACGATGGAAGTAGCGTTTCTTGGCGCGATGGCACGAACTCGTGTTGAGATTCTTTCGGGATGAAATTTCCAAGATGACACGAAAGTTTTGGGTGTGACCGTCTGAACTCGCGAGATTAGTTTAATCTTCACGATAGTTGAATGTCCAATTAAACGGCACAGTAAGGAGCAGGGCGTACGGTTCGCTCAGGCATTCAGCGCTATTATCGTGATTCGGCAGTTTTCTTCGGGAAAGAGATATTGGCGTCATAGCGGATATGTTATGATGACAAAGGCAATAAAAAAGCTACGATATCGTATGATTTAGGAGGCAATATGTACAAGCAGTTGTTTATTCCGGGTCCGACGGATGTCGCGCCGGAGGTTCTCGAAAAGATGGCGACGCCCATGATTGGGCACCGCACGGTCGAAGCAACGGAACTTCAAAGAGGTATTTCAGAGAAACTGCAGAAGCTGATGTACACGGAGAATACGATTCTTCTCTCGACATCGTCCGGCACAGGGTTGATGGAGGCGGCGATTCGCTGCTGTACACGCAAGCGGGCGGCTGTATTCTCTGTGGGAGCTTTTGGCGACCGCTGGTATCAGCTCGCAGAAAACAATAATGTGCCTGCCGATGTTTTCAAGTCAGAGCCCGGTCAGCCCACCACGCCTGAAATGGTCGACGACGCCCTAAAAACGGGTCAATACGATGTGGTCACGGTGACACATAATGAGACGAGCACGGGCGTTATGAACGACTGCGCCGCGATCGGCGACGTTATAAGAAAGTACGATGATGTGCTGTTCCTTGTGGATACGGTATCTTCGCTTGCCGGCTCAAAGGTTGAGGTTGATCTTTGGGGAATCGATGTCTGTATCGCATCGACGCAAAAATGTTTTGCTCTACCGCCCGGATTAAGCCTCTGTTCTGTTTCGGAACGCGCGATTGAAGCGGCGAAACAGGTGAAACATCGCGGTTATTACCTTGATCTCGTTCGGCTCTACAATCGTGTGAAGAGGGACTACCAGTACC